>JAWOIY010000021.1:0-3204 GCA_046484425.1 Desulfobacterales bacterium
ATCATCAATGATTTGATATAAAAAGGAGGCATGTACAATGAAAAAGTCCCCGATATTTGTGACACTGCTGTTTTTAACCCTTGTCCTGTGCCGGCCTCAGGTTTGTCCGGCTGCAATGAGCAACGAGGATATGCTGAACAAGCTCAATGAACTCAGCACCATCATCCAGAAACAGCAGCAGGAAATCGAAACGCTGAGACAGGAATTGAAACATCAGAAGGAATCCATCGACCAGGTAAAAGAAACTCAAAAGGAAGAAATTACGAAGGCGGTAAAAACCGAAACCGAAGAAAAATCCAGGGAATGGAGTGAAATGGTTCCCGAATGGATCAAAGACACCAAAGTGTCCGGCGACCTGAGGCTTCGTTATGAAGGCATATACAACCGGGAAGGGCGACAAGACGACGGAACAATTAAAGATCTTCCCACCCGCGACAGATTCCGAATCCGGGCAAGGCTCTTTTTTGACAGCAACATCAGCGATGAAGTCTCCACCCATTTCATGCTCTCCACCAATCAGGACACCAACCGGGAGGCGACCACCACCAACCAGAGTTTTACCGATGATTTCAATGACAAGGGTATCTATCTTCACAGGGCGTATGCCACTTATATGCCCAACTGGTTTAAGAAACTGGAGCTTACGGGCGGCAAATTCAAAAACACCTTTTTACACACCGACGTCATGTGGGATCCGGATGTCAACCCTGAAGGTTTCTATGAGTATTATCAATATCCGGGCCTGGCGAATTTCAAACCATTTGTTCAACTGGGACAGATGGTGGTCAACGAGGTTAAAGACGAAACCGACGACGCGGCCCTTTTTATCTATCAAGCCGGATTCGACTGGAATATCGGCAAGGTAAAGTGGACCCTGGCCGGCAGTTATTATGACTGGGCGAACCTCGAAAATTCAAAGTTCCTTCATGAAGCAGAATATGCAAGGGGCGGGGGAAATTCATTTATATTCGATGGTGAAACTTTGCAATATGCATTTGACTACAATTTGTGGGAAGGGATTTCTCTTGTAAACTTTAAGCTGGCGGAAATTCCCACAACCCTGATTTTCGACTATATCGTCAATACGGCGGATAATGTTCCAAGTGACCAGGATACCGCTTACTACCTCGGATTTGAACTGGGCAAGGCAAAGAAAAAAGGCGACTGGTCCATCGGATATAAATACGCCCGAATTGAAAGGGATGCGCTCATCGGCTCGATGAACGATCAGGACTTTTACGGCGCAAATCGAAAAGGGCACAAAGCGAAATTCAAATATATGGTATTGGACCGGCTGAGATTCGATGTCGCCTATTTCTATACCGATCCCGTCACCGACTGGGATCCTTCCGACGTTACCTTCAGCAAAAACCAAGAGCGCGAACATGAAGATCGGGTCCAGACGGATTTGATTTTCAACTTTTAGTGAATTTTATTATGATTTTTCATACCCTGACCGCTTGTTGGAACGCAATGGGGATTCCGTTTCGGCGGGGAACTCATTATGAAAATCTGATATAAGCGGAATGGATCATCTTTTTTGAAAAGCGTGTACTGTTTGAGAGGTTTAGGGATCGTTAGAAAGGACAGACGCATTCCGAAACATTTATTTTGGAAAAAGATTGATTGCTTAGGCACAAGCCATTTTTGATATTGATATCTGGCCTTTCTTTACGATCCTTTAACCACGAGTTTACACGGTTTGAAAAAAAGCATTATCCATGGAGCGATTTTCCACAAAAAAAACACACTGTCACTTAATTCAAGTGCGTCTATATAGTGGGTTAGGCAAAAACCCATTGAATAATATTGCTAATTCAAAACCAAATCGACGATCTCTTCCAATTCATTGATTTCGATGATCTTAAGGTCCTTTTTAATTTCCTCGGGGATATCCTGGATGTCCGCTTCGTTTTTGGCCGGGAAAACCACGGATTTGACGCCGGCCCTGTGAGCGGCCAGGACCTTTTCCTTTACACCCCCCACCGGCAGAATTCTCCCACTCAACGTCAATTCACCGGTCAGTGCCACATTCCTTTTACAGGAACGCCCGGTTATCAAACTGATGAGTGCAACGGCGATGGTCAGACCCGCAGACGGTCCGTCTTTCGGAATGGCACCGGCAGGCACATGGATGTGGATGTCATGGGTTTCGAACATGTTTTCCGGGATGTTCAAAGACGCTGCATGGCTTCGGATATAACTCATTGCCGCATGGGCCGACTCCTTCATCACATCCCCCAGAGAACCGGTTAGAATAAGATTTCCCTTGCCTTTCATCTTGGCGGCCTCGATGAATATAATCTGACCGCCGGCTTCCGTCCATGCCAGTCCGGTGGCCACCCCAACCCTTTCCTTGGCTTCCGCAACTTCAAAATAAAACTTTCGGGGACCCAGAAAGTTTTCCACCTTTTCGGGAGTAATGATATTCGATCCATTTTTATGCTGGCCGCTAAGCGTTTCCCGGGCGATTTTGCGGCAGATGGAAGCGATCTGGCGCTTGAGATTTCTCAGACCTGCTTCCCGGGTGTATTCTCGGATGATCTTATGGACGGTTTCCGGGGTGAAGACAGGTGGATTATCCGAAAGGCCGGCGTCTTCGATCTCTTTGGGTATTAAATAGTGCGTTGCGATTTTCTCTTTTTCTTCTACCGTATACCCCAGCAGGGTAATCACCTCCAGCCGGTCCAGCAATGGCGCGGGAATCAGATCCAGAGCATTTGCCGTGGCGATAAACATCACACGAGAGAGGTCAAAGGGAACATCCAGATAATGGTCCACAAAATGTGTATTCTGCTCGGGATCGAGAACTTCCAGCAATGCTGCCGCCGGATCCCCTTTGAAATCCCGACCGATTTTGTCGATTTCATCAAGCATAATCAACGGATTTTTCGTTTCCGCACGGCGAATTTCCTGAATGATTCTTCCGGGCAGAGCACCGACATAGCTTTTCCGGTGTCCTCTTATCTCGGCCTCGTCTTTCATACCGGCCAAAGATATGCGGACGAATTTCCGTTCCAAACTCTTGGCAATGGACATTCCCAGGGATGTTTTTCCGGTTCCGGGCGGTCCGGCAAAACAGAGCACCGGGCCTTTGGGCTCCAGTTTCACCTTTTTCTTGAAAAGTGCTTTCTCGATGGTTGACCGGATCTCATTGAGCTTTAACGGTTTTGTCAGGTAGTGGTAAGATCCCTTTTTCATGGC
>JAWOIY010000180.1:0-3097 GCA_046484425.1 Desulfobacterales bacterium
TTTTATTTTCAAACTTCCATATCGTTGAACCGTCTAACGAACACTATGGATCTACGCCGGTATGAGTGAACCGCTGAAATTCACGCCAGAAGATCGATTGGGCGGCATCCGTTTCTTGAAAGATTTCGTGGCGGGCTCCTGGAATTTCGACGCTTCTGCAATTCGGCAACAATGCGCAGAACTTTTTGTGGGCATTGTTGGAGACAATTTTGTCACTACCGGCACTCACCATTAAAATCGGTATTGCAATCTTCTCGGCAAATCCGGGTCGAGTGAGAATATCCATGGATCTGAAGGTTGCGGATAACCATCCATACGTCACTCAGCCCAATGCAAGGTCCGGATTTTCTGAGATTGCTTTCTTAGCACCCATAAATCTTTCAGGATCTGATGTAAGTTTGTTGCCCTTAAATTCTTCATCAACATAGTCACCTGAACCCATGGCATACGCATGTTTAAAACCAGCCCTAATTGCGATCCGGGCAATGAATCTCGCAAGCCGTCTGGGCATCGGCGATGTGAAAATGTCGATCATGGGCGATGTCAGGACCGCCATGTCTGCTGTATCCGGATGATCATGGATATAACGGAGCGCAATGTGGCCCCCCTTGGAATGGGCCATAATAATCAAGGGATAAACGGCTCGGGACTTAACGATTTTGTCGACAAACCGATGCAGATCATCCAGATAAACATCGTAATCTTCAATAAATCCTTTATAAAGGATGGCAAACAATATCTGAATTATAATAACTTCATTCTCAATGTCTTTCAAGGTCTAATGACCCTTCTTTGTTACGCCGTTCCGATTTGAATTCATGACCGCAGTTTCGGTCCATGGGACTGCATCGAAAATTTTTGGATTCTCTTTCTTTTATCAATGTGTTGCGGACATACGATCCGACTCAACGAAATACTCGATCCAAAGATATTATTCAATGACATGTTGACCTCTTCCTGCGTTTTGGTGTATTTTTAAAGTTGTCCCAATTACTCAGCATAATTAAAGGAATCCATTATGGACGGCTATCTTGATAAACTTCCGGGATTTGTCGAAACAATCAGATCCATGAAGGAAACCATCATTACGAACATCGTCCTGATCGGCCAGGTACCCGCCCCTACATTCAACGAGAAAAAACGCACCAGTGTTTTTATGGAAAGGCTCGCCGAATTCCAGGTGGATGAATGCACCACCGACGGCTATCGGAACCCTATTGGTATCATCAAGGGAACCAGAGAATCAAAACCGCCTATTTTTGTCGTTGCACACTTGGATACCATTTTCGGCAAGGACGTCGACCATTATTATTCCATTCAAGAAAATTCAATCACCGGTGTGGGTATCATGGACAACTCAGTGGGTGTCGGTGTCCTGGTATCACTCCCGGAAATTTTTCGAAAATTAAATCTGAGCTTTGAATCTGATATAGTTTTGGCCGGTGTGATTCAATCTTTGGGAAAGGGGAACCTGAGAGGTATCCGGCATCTTTTGAAAACATGGGCGACGCCCATCAGAGGTGCTGTCTGTATTGAGAGCGCTGAACTCGGCAGGCTGAATTATTATGCTGATGGAATGATTCGATGTGAAGTTGACTGTAACATTTCAACCGCCGATGGCTGGGAGCACAAATTCAAACCCAATGCCATCCTGGTGCTAAACGAGGTGATCAATCAGATACTGAAACTCCGTTTGCCTCAAAAGCCCCGTTCGAGGGTCATTATCGGTAAAATTTCAGGGGGGTATAAGCATGGAACGATCGCATATGATGCAACGCTTGGTTTTGAAATTCAAAGCAATTCCGACAAGATGGTCAAGTCGATCTTCAACAGCATCAAAGATATTATTGAAGGTACGAGTCATGAATATGAAGTCGATTTGAAATTAAAAACCTTAAGCAATATTCATGCAGCAAAACTAACATTCAACCATCCTCTGGTAAAAAAAACTGTTGCCGTGATGAAAAAACTCGATTTGACACCGGTAAGCGGACCCAGCGAGTCCGAGCTTTCAATTCTCCTTTCACGCAATATACCGGCGGTTACCCTGGGTATTACCCATGGAGACAATTATCATCAGCCAAATGCCACCGTGGAAATTGAGCCAATATTTAAAGGGATTGCCCAAATCATTGGTGTAATTATGGCCATTGACAGCGGAGTGTGTGATGAACATCAGCTGGATTGAAAAAAATACGTTCCATTATTCAGAATTCAGCAATCTCCATCGGCTTGTGGATGAAAAGCAAAGAAAAAATCTTAAAATTTCTCTGTGTTTACCGACGTTGAATGAAGAGAAAACCATCGCAAAAGAGATTCTCATCATGAAGTCAGAGCTGATGACCCGCTATCCTATTCTCGACGAAATTGTCGTTGTCGACTCCGGCTCAACGGATAAAACCAGAGAAATTGCAAGTGCATACGGGGCGGATGTTTTTGAAGCGGAAAAAATTTTGCCGCATCTGGAGAAATTTAAAGGTAAAGGCGAAAATCTATGGAAGGCCCTGTATATTACCAAAGGGGATATTATCGTTTACCTGGATGCAGACATCAAAAATATTCACCACAGATTTGCCTACGCGCTTTTAGGTCCACTTATTCTTTACGATAATATAAAATATGTCAAAGCCTTTTATGACCGGCCGATTGCGATCGGGAAGAGCAAAATCAGGCCCACCGGCGGCGGCCGAGTCACCGAACTGGTTATCCGACCTCTTTTTTCCCTTTTCTTTCCGGAACTCACCCAGATACTGCAACCGTTATCCGGTGAATATGCCGGCTATCGGGAATTATTTGAAGCCATACCATTTCCCATAGGATACGGAATCGAAACCAGTATGATCCTCGATATCTATGAAAAATGGGGGCTCGATGTCATTGCTCAGGTGGACCTGGACAAACGGATTCACAGAAACCGGGACACCAGGGCTCTCGGGAGGATGTCTTTCGCTATCCTGCAAACCTTTATAAACCGTAAAAAGAAATTGGGACTGGTAGATTATAAAGAAAAACTTTATAGTGAAATGATTCAATTTAATCTTGTAAAAAATAAATTCAAGCCGGATATTTATGAAATCAAAGGTCACGAAAGGCCGCC
>JAWOIY010000207.1:0-15527 GCA_046484425.1 Desulfobacterales bacterium
CCAGCACTTTTCCGGTCAACGGCCAGGCACGCAAACCCGGCGCTCGTATAAAAGGTATGGAGCCTTGGTCTCGATCGGTGGTATTCATGGTTTATAACCCGTTACTCCCCTGTAAAGTTTGATCCGCTATATTCTCCCTTTTCCGTAAAAAAGATATAAACGGATGGGGGTTCGCCTTTGCTGCGACTGAATTTTACGACAACCTCTCGTTTTTCCCCAATTTGGCGTGGAAATACTTGGATACTTTGCAGGTCTGTTTCCCAGGATTCGTCAATTTTTCCAGATTCCACCAGTTTGTCATACAGTTCCATTCCTTTATTAGCGGCCTGCAGCGCGGTGAACTCGATCCCCCCATGACCTTTGGGGCCGTGAGCTGACGCCATGGAAACACTTAGATGGGACATCAATAAAAGTGCGATCAGGGCCAAAAAATATTGGGATGCATTTTTAAATTTCAGTTGATTTTGCATAAGCTTTCCTTATAGTGAATTAAAATAAGATAGTAATCAATAAAATACAAATTAAATTTAAGATAGTTATCCCCAGGCGGTCTGTCAAATCGGTCAGATTGTGCTTTAAGAATTGAAGTTTTTTGAATTAATGCCCTAAACATTCGGTCATTAAAAAAATCGAAAGGCAGCCTTCGATAGAGCTACCTTAAATTAAAAATTAAAATGTTATGGTTTGTCTTTATTATCGGAAATAAGCGCTATAAGCTGAACCGTAGCCCATTTTGCCTCTGCTCATGAATCCATATTCAAGTTTTCAAAAAAATTTATATTTTATTAAAAAAAACACTTTACGACGCTTTCTTTTTTTGTTAGCGTCAATGCGACATTGTGGTATTAAATGTGCTGATTGCTGCCTGTTCCGGTTGCGCTGATTTGAAACAGCTATGCTTTGCCCTTTCTATGATGAAAACATCGATTTCGACTGAAGCCTTCTTATACGGTTGAATCAAACCTGAATTTCAGTTAGCTTTTAATGATGCTGGTGTTCTTTTTCATTCATTTTTTTTTAAAATCTCATTCCATGACCGCTTGGATCGCAGAGGCGATCCAAGACCTTGAGGTACCATCGGCCGATGGAAATAAAAAATCCATAAATAAAGGAGGTGATGCCGTTCATAAACCAAGGGGGGTGTTAACCTGAAACTTCATGGATTTTGTCTTTCTTTGGATCCGAGTCCCGGCGGTCCATTTTGAAGAGCGCGTGGATCAAAGGTATTTGTTGGGGGTTAATACCCGTCAAGGAATCCACAAAGGATAGTATCTAGGAGGAAACAGAAATGAAGAGATTGAAATTAGCATTTGTTGTTCTACTGGTGTTGGGCCTGACCGCTCCCGTGTTTGGTGCGGAGGTCACAATTCACGGGGATCTCAACAACCGGTTCATGGTGTACACCAACCAGTCCAGCTTTTTTAAAGGCGCCGGCTATTCCAGCAACGCAGAATCGGGAACCATAACCAAAGACGGTACCAGCGACAGCTGGGGAGAGACCAAGTACCGGATGTGGGTGGAAGGCGCAACCAACGATGGCAATGTCAAAGGAGTCTATGCCATCGAGATGGGATCCTTGCGATACGGTCAACCCACTGCCGGCGACTTTTCCGGTGATGGGATCAATGTCGAAACCCGCTGGGCCTACACGGATTTTCAGTTGCCCATGGTGGAAAGAAAGGCCCGGATCAAGCTGGGTCTCCAGCCCTTTAAGGTCAACAAATATCTCTGGGAAGAAACCATCATGGGAGCCGTCTTCGACGGCTCAACGGGGGACACGGACTATCAGTTCGGATGGCTTCGCGGCCACGATGTACTGAGGTCGGACACTGCCAGCGGTGATGACATGGACGCCTTGATGGGCCGTGTGGACTTAAAGCCCGCAGAAGGCTTCAAGCTCGGTGCTTATGCCGTTTATAACAAAAGCAACGCGAACAATACTGGTGCAAATGGAACCGTTACCGCCCATCGCTACCAGCTTAAGTTCATGGCCAGTGACACCGGCAACGCCGACAAAGTCGACTTCGAGATATGGGATCTGGGAATTGACGGCAGCTATAATTTCGGCAATTTTTTCATAAACTATGACCTGATTTACCAGACCGGCGATATCGATAACATCGACTTTATCGCTTCCGACGGTGTAACGTACAGCAACGATCAGGTTGACGTGAGTGCTTATTTTGCCCATTTGGATGTCGGCCTCAACATCGGCGATGCAAAAATCACATATACCTTCTGGTATGCTTCCGGAGATGACAATCCCGGTGATGGGGATTTTGAAGGTTTTCGGTCCACTGATGTCGACAGCTTCGACGGCGTCGTCCTTTTTGAAGGATATACCGACGACAACTACTTCTCCGAGCGGCACTACCTGCTGGATAAAGGCTTTATCATGAACAAGATCGCCCTGGATTACAAGGTCTCCGAGAAGCTCAAAGTGGGTGCAGCCGTAATGTACATGATGACGGCCGAAGACATTGAATATACCGCTGCCGCTAACGGTGCGTCGGTGAGCGAGAGTGATATCGGCGTAGAAGGGGACGTTTACTTTAGTTACATGTTGTACAAAAACTTGGAGTTTGCCGTCAACGCCGGCTATCTTGTGGCCGGTGACGCCATGGATTTCTGGGAGGAGGACAGCATCCAGAACGGATCTTCCGACGAAGACATTATCAAAGTCGGCACCAGGGTCCGTTACAGTTTTTAAAACGGTCATTGTGGAACCTATTTAATTGTGCTATGCGAAGTGGTTGGGGTATGGGGTTGGTCACATTCTCCAACCACTTTACTTTTTGGCAAGGAACCGCAATGTCCGGGTGACCGGCACAGACTTTCAACGCCGCCGCCCGATCGTTTGATTTTCACTGAGGGAGGTCCATCCATGTTCAGTCGTCTGCCTAAGGTACGAATTTTCATATTTTCTGCGTTTTGTGTTGCCTTGACCTGGCTTCCGGCCCAGGCCGATGTCATCGACAAGGTGGCCGAAGATTTTAAACAAGTATCCGGTTATGTGGTTATGGAAACCGACGGTGAATTTATTATCGACCTGGATGCCGGCAAAGGAATCTCGATCGGTGATCTATTCAGCGTGGTTCAGCCGGGAAAAGAAATCGTCCACCCGGTGAGCGGCAAAATACTCGGCACGCTTAAAGAAGTTAAAGGTGTCCTAAAGGTCACCCGTTTGCAAACAGGATTTTCCTATGCGCGGCCGCTGGGAAAAATCAAGGGGATCAAACAGGGTGATCCCATCCACCGGTACGAGAATATTCCGGCTGTTTTCTGGGATTACTCGGGAAAGGGAGAGCCGTTTTTCACCGAACTTAGAAATACACTGCCCAATCTGAAATGGCAGGACTATAGCGTCGCCCAGGGAGCCAGGCCCGAAGACCCCGCCGAACACAAAGCCGAGGGTCCGGCGCTGCTTTTTATTTTTAAAAGCGAGGGACTTGAAGTTAAGGACTCTGAACTCCGGGTTATCCACACTTACGGACTTCCGGAGTCTTTTTCATCCACTATTGCTCCAGCCTCCAGGGTGCCATATTCACTGGAAAAACCCGGCAAAAAATTCGAAGAAGAAACAGGCTATGAAGCGACCTTCCCTGGTTTTCAGTCTGCCGGTGAGCTGCCCGGGGCAACCATAATGGCTGATTTCATTCGGGATGACGATAGGCTTCTCATAGCAACGGCTGATTTCCATACTGTCCGTGTTCACCTCGTCGGACAAAATCTGTCTATACTGGCCGAAGATACCCCTAAATGGGTCGATCAGATTCTCGCCGTGCGGTGGTGGCGTCCTGCCGGGGAGGGCCCCCTTTATCTTGCCATGACAGTGCTGAACGAACAGAAAATCGAAGGCAAGATATTGGCTTTGCAGGGGAATAAACTGGTGCCTTTGAAGGCCTGGCTGCCCTGTTTTCTGGGTTCCTTTGACCTGGATGCCGACGGAAACCCGGAAACCTTGCTGCGCCAGTCCTTTGATCCGGATCTCTTCTGGGGCCGTCAGATCACAAAAGTGAACCTGACCAATGGAAAGCTTGAAACCTCAGAGCCCGACATCAAGGTGCCCGGCAACTTCACGGTGCTGGGAAGCCTTTTTGCGGATTTAACCGGAGACGGTCAGCTTGAGTCTGTTTTTGTTCGCGGCAATGAACTCTATATTTACTCCGGCAAAAAACAGCTTTACAACTCCCCTCAGGGATTCGGCGGCAGTCTCTCGGTTGCAACGTACGAGGTCTATCCCGGTGCCAAGGATATTTTCACCAAAACTGCTGTGGTTGAGATCTCTCCTGCTGCGGCGGATCTCGATGGTGACGGACGACCGGAATTGGTGGCGGTGACTTCCGAAGGATCCCTGGTAGGCGCCCCGGGAATCGCTCCTATTATAAAAAATACCCGGCTGGCGGTGGTAAAATACCGGGACGGTATGTTTGTCAAAGGGTCTTTCGGTGAAATTTTGGGAGACCCGGTTCAGGGGCTGAGCATTGCCCAGGGGAGGCTGTTGTTTTTATCCACAAACACAGGTTCTTTTTTAGGGAGGGGTTCGAAGAGCCGTCTGCTGGCCTATCCTCTGTCACGATGATTTTATGCCGAAATTGTAACCCGGGTTAAGCGGTTCAACGTTCACCGTACTTGTGAACAACATTGTCACTTTGTTTGGTTCTCGATGGGATGTATCAGTTGATTACGGTGGCATCATAGAACTGGCCGCTGTCCTTCGCGTCTTTGTCTTTTGAGATGTTGACTTTCACAGATGCACTGGAAGTAGCGGTGTTGCCGGAAGCATCGGTTGAACTGACGGTTATCACGTATACGCGTCCATCTCCATTCTCGGATCTTTCTGCTTTGACCAGGACCCGGCCGCCGGCGATAATCCTGGCATCGGGTACGGAATCAGAATCGCTATTTCCGGAAGATGCTACCGGTTCATCACTGGTTACTTTAATGAACACGCGAGGATTGGAGTCGCAATTGTCTGTGACTTCATATTTGAAACCGACGTCCGTCAGCTCGTTATTGGGCGGCCAAATATTTTCTACACCCAAAGATGTCGTTATTGATGGCGCAGTTGTATCTACGATTGAGAACGTATTCAAGTTTTTGTCATCGTAGAAAGGGTCGTAAGCATCTGAAATTTTAATTTTAACACTATTCGACAAGGTGCACGGAACCTGCCAGCGATAGTCATCGAACGGTGCATCTATTTTCCTGTTTTTGACAACTACTGTCCAATCTTTCCCATTGTTTACCGAATATTCGATTTTGATGTAATCAACATCCGTGGAAGTATACGAAATTCTTTGGATTGTACCGGCAGGCAGGATATCCCCGCCTAATGGCGAAAGAAGTTGCACCCTTTGATAATCAAAGTCTCCACCGTCTGAATCGAACATCGAGCCCTGAGTATCCTGGATTATGGCAAATCCCATAAGGGATAGTATCGTTAAGATGAAGATGAACCTATTAAAATGGTTACTCATCTTTTCTTTTCCTTATTATGTAAACTTTTAGAACCTGTTTAAAATTTTTGTGTTTTATTGAAAAGTCGTCCCGCCGGCTTTCACAATAATTTTCATGATAGATTCAGCCACTGTATCAACTCCCTCCCTTTTGCTCGAGATTGAAGACATACATTTTATTATCTTCAATCATTTTGAGTGTTACATGGCCGTATGAATAATAAAGATATCCATAAAACCGGCCATCGGGGCCTATGACCTCGTTGATCATACGGTCATGCTTAATCCACTTAAGCTTTTTAAGCAAGGTTTCCTTATCCGTAATCTTTTTCCACATATCTCCCGCCAGCGCCGTGTCATTGCTTTTGGGATCAAACATAATACCCAACGAAAACGGGCTGCCCAAGTCGGCATAATAAATATCGAAATCTTCCCATTTGTCGATTAAATTCCGGATGGTTACTTCACTCTCGGCTTTGGGCAAAGATTTGAGTCTACCGTAGTCTTTTGGCCATGCTGTGCAACCAAAGATAACCAGAGCAAATAATGTTAAAATTAAATTTAAATATCCATATGCTTTCATTTTAAATATCCCTTTTTGTAAGTGTCAGGAAGAGGTTTTATATTTTTACAGATCACCTGATGGATCTCCGGTTCGCAGGTCCTTTGCCTCAGAGAGTGATTACTGCGGCTGTCTATAAACAGACTGCAATGAGCCATTTACAGCCTAATGCGTCGCAATCGTAGCGCATTGCCCACGACCGATACCGAACTGAAGCTCATGGCGGCAGCGGCGATCATGGGCGACAGTAATGTGATCCCGGTGTACTGCACAGGATCCGATTTGAATTTTTGCAGGCAATGAACGCTGCAGAAATAATATGCTTGCCCCTTATATTCATGGGAAAGGTCTTTGGAGGCCTTGTTCACAGACATGCCACAAACCGGGTCTGCAAACTGCTCCCCATTCATTAATATTTTTTCGGGTTTACTTTTCATGATGACCTCCCGAAATATGAATTCAATACTGATTGCCGGACCCTACGATAAGCCTTGAATAATAAGGCATTCATCGCAATTGCGTGTTGCATAATTTTGATCCACTCAGACTCGGCACTCCGTCATGGGACGCTTTCATTCCTGATGTATCCGATACCTCGCTGGGTCTCGGGGGTATATTCAGATTAAGCTAACTTCAAAAGTTCATACGGCGATGCGGATCAGCTTCATAACTACTAAAATAAGGGCAATCTCTAACTAGTCAACTTGATGACAGATCGGCCATCACCGCAGTCCCTGTCTCGTTGATAAGAACTCGCTTTTTGAAAGCGGCTGGATCGGAAATTTATGATTGTGTGCGGGATTCATAGAAACCGCAACATAGGAAGCCTGCTGGTTCCGGTAATTTACCTTTTTCTTTAATTACCTTTTTTAACGCATAAAGCCATTCCGCCTCTGCAGGTAATTACCCTCCATAAAAAGCGTGCGTAAGCAGATGCCCCAAAGTACGTTACCCGAAGCAAAGGCAGGGAAGCGAAATTCGTATTATTAATGATGAAGGCGTTTCAAAAGACAGTTGGGGATTTTCAAAGGTGAGAACTATATCCCGGGATTGCCCATCAAATGCCAGAGAGTCATTGCTACCATCGATAAAACCGCAATGATAACAGCGATCCAGATCCACTTGGGTTTGTAAATAAATGAAATATGTTTTGGTATGGTAAGCTCTCCGGTTGCTGTTTCCGAATTTAAAATGTCAATAGCGCCTAACAATAATTTGTGAAGTTGATCCACTGATTCCAGACGGTCTGTTTTTTCCTTTGCTGTAGAATTTTGAATAATCTGGTCCAGCTTCCGAAAAAAGGGTGTCTCAGGATTCAATAGTCTTTCTTGTTGAAACGGTTTCATTTTAGACGTTAATTTACCGGCAATCGCTTCATATAAGATTTTACCCAGGGAATAAACATCTGCTTGCTGATCAGCCATTCTAAATTCGAAAAAATGCTCTGGGGACATATAAGGGGGTGTACCTTTGATATCCAGCGATTGGGTTACGGGTTTCAACCGGCAGGAACGGGCCAACCCGAAATCGACAATTTTCGGTTTGTTTCCATCCATGAGAACATTTTCGGGTTTTAAATCTCTGTGGACTATTCCAATATAGTGTAACGCCTGAACTCCTTCGAGTACCGGGAAAAAGTAGCTTAATAGCCAATCTTTCATAAGATCTTCTTCCGGGTAAAAACCCTTCTCAGACATGGTTGCTCTTAAGGTATTGCCCGGAATATATTCCATAACTATATATTCTAGCTGGACAGTTTCATCTGTCTTTTCAATTTCATCTGTCTTTTCAACCAGAAGAGACCCGTAATCGTAGATTTGCACAACGTTTGGATGACTAACTTGGGCCATGGCCTGAACTTCATTGCGAAACCGCTGAAGGCCGGTCTCTAATTCTTCTACATTGTCAGCGCAGGTTTCAAGCCATTCCTGCGAAATTACCTTTATAACGACATCGCGTTTCAGGTTCAACTGGAGCGCACGATAAACCTCACCCATGCCGCCCCGGGCAATGAATTCAAGGATAATCCAATTGTCTTTGATTATCTGACCGATCCGGAGGCTGTTTTTTAAATTATTATTCATGATAATTGTTTTGATTCATGAATATGTTTAGAAATTATGGATTCAACCTTTATCTAAACTTGAACAACTAATACGGTAACATTGTCTTTTGCGCCCATTTTTAGGGCTTTCTTCACTAACCGACTGCATTTGTCCTTAAGTTCAGAACCACTTAACAGAATATCTCTTATCTCTATATCAGTCAATTCATCGTTCAACCCATCACTGCACAACAAAAAAATATCACCTTTCTTAATTTTTTCAATCCTGCTGTTGATGACTTCTATTTCCTGACCAACAGCCTGTGTTAGAACGTGACGCGACGGATGCTTTGAACCTGTTTCAGACGAAAGGTGGCCGAGTTCCATAAAAATCTGAGCCATTGTATGATCTTGGGTCATCTGCTCTAAAGAATCTCGGCGTAACCTGTAAATCCTGCTGTCCCCCACATGCGCAATCAGTGCCCTATTTTTTATGAGAACCAGAACCGAGAGCGTGGTTCCCATATTTGCATAGCCACTATTTTGCTCACTATATTCACAGATCTTTTCATGGGTATTAAAAATGACTGTTTTCAGATGTCGGAGTCTGGCCTTGTAAAAATCTGAGGTGTCTTGGGCAGCCAGCTCATTTTCGGCATAGTATCCAAGCAACCCTTGACAAGCCATTTTGCTCGCAATTTTCCCACCGGTAAGTCCCCCCATACCATCGGCTATCGCGTACATTGTGCCATAGTGTTGAATGTCATAATCTTTGGAGTTGTGGTCAACTATGAGATAAGTGTCTTCGTTTTGCTCCCTTTTCAGCCCAATGTCTGATTCCATACATACTTGTGCATTCCTGGGAACTTCCATTTTATTTATCTTCCTTTGCCGTATTTAAAAAAGCAGATAGCGCCTAATCTCAGCACAGATTCCGTTGATATGGGTTTCGATCAGTGATTTTTTTAAACTTTTTGCGACCTTTTACAGATACACCAGCCTTCTTCATCAGACTTCCGGCTCGGTGCCGACCGAATCGTAGCAGTCATCCCGAAGCTTGCCGCGCATTCGTCGTGAACCATAGCTGCCTCAAGTATCGGCGTGTATTTGACGCACTTTGGCAATTAACTCAAACTCCGGATCCACTTTATTCTCATGATCTGTTTTAAGGTATTTGTAATATCCGCCTCGTTGGCAAAGAAGGCCGCTGCCTTTTTTAAGATTTCTCGTTCCCTTCGCAGCTTTTTTACCTCTTCGCGGAGCCGGTCCAGCTCCTCTTTTTCAGAGCTCATATGCCCTTTACCGGGAAAAGCCTGGTTGCCGCTGGTTTTAAGCTGCTTTTTCCAACGTCTCAAAGAACTATGGTGGATGCCGAGGTTTCGGGCAGCTTCTGAAACGTTATAGCCCTGTTCGGTTACCAGTTTAACAGCATCGATCTTGAATTGCTTAGAAAATTGTTTTCGTTTTTGGATCATTGGACACCTCATTGAAACTGGTTCTTATAACATGCTTTTCGGAGTATCCACTTTTACTATACCATAGATAAACACGCAAAACCGATGTCTGCGATGTTTCCATAATGATTACCTCCGGTATGTGGTTTAATGCTTACGAATTATTTTTACTCCTAATAAAAGCAAACCGCATGCCAGCGCTGATGCAAAAGAAATATTTAATGAATAACACATTGAATAAACACAATAATTGGTTTAACGGCTTTCAGTAATGTTAATAAAACCATAAAATTTTGTACGGATAGAATGGAAACCGGGTAAAAAATAATCACCTTCATGGAGCTGATAAGAACAAGTGGATAAAAAGTATTCGGTTGGCTCTTTTTTCAAACTGCTTGAAGGGATGTGAATAAAATAAAATTATTTTATATAAATTCAATTAGATGTGTTTTAAGTTGTCTTGAAGATTTATTTTGGCACAAGGTTTGCTCCAAAAAATCAAAAAGAACTTTATAACGCTGGATCAATTGGTATTTGATGAGAAAATTGTGCATCCCCCTTACACTAAAATTAGCAACAGGGAGTATTTAACTGACTGGTTATAAAGAAGAAAGGGCATTATCAAGAAGCCCTCAATATTTTTACCAAACTCAAAAAATATCACGCCAAACCGGTGAAGAAAATGTCGAATTGGCCATATAAAAAATTATACAACATCGAAGTTTTCCGAAATGACGCTGAAACACTTCTTAAAGGAATAGATCGTTGTCGAAATTTAGAGGAAGTCCGTCAAATATTACTCCAAAGAGTCACCCGCTTATTTCGTTATCCATTAAACGGAGAAGACCTCCCGGCTCATAAGTTAATAAGAATTCGAGATTGCAGTTTAATGTTGATGAGCGTTTTTTCAGAGCGTTCGGACTTTAAGACGGGATTCAGCATTACCAAAGCGATATGGGATATTTCACGGGGCCGACAACGACCCGATTTAAAACCTGGTTTTTATGCGGAGCTGATTCATTGGATCCGAGGTTTGGAAGGGAAAGCGGATTTTCAGTTTTTATGTAAACCTTCTGAAAACAACAAACCATCGGGGCGAGAAAAAGCTATCGCTCGATCGGGCGAATTGGATAGGATCTGGGAAGTTGTCCATGAACGAATAGGGACTTATGCCGATGGTCTTTCTATTGAGTCACAATTGAAACGGGATAAACGCAGAAAAGAGATACTTTTCAAACTTGGTGGACAGGAAAACGATTGGGATAATTGGAAATGGCATGTTCAGCATCTTATCACGAGTCCGGATATATTAGGTAAATTGACACAAATAGAAAAATCACAATATACCGATATTAAAAAAGCATTAAAAGGGAGGTTGCCTTTTGGCATAACGCCGTATTATGTATCGTTAATGGATGATGAGCCAAGCGAAAACGACCGTGCAATAAGGGCCCAGGTTATTCCGCCGAAAAGTTATGTCGAAAATATGTTGTTAAATCGAAAAGCCGGGGAGCATTCTTTTGATTTTATGCTGGAGTCCGATACTTCGCCCATCGACATAATTACAAGGAGATACCCGGGCGTGATAATAATGAAACCGGTTATGACATGTCCACAGATCTGCGTTTATTGCCAGCGCAACTGGGAAATCGAGCAAGTGATGGCCCCACATTCATTTGCCAGTGAGTCTCAAATCAATTCGGCTGTTAAATGGATTAATGAGCACCCCGCCGTTCACGAAGTATTAGTTACCGGAGGCGACCCTTTTATTATGGCAGATCATCAGTTGGATTCGCTGCTTAATCGACTTGCCAAAATCAGGCACATTGATTTAATACGTATCGGTACTCGTATTCCGGTGACCTTGCCGATGCGCATTACAAAGCGGTTAGCCGGGCTGCTTGGAAAATATCGAGAAGTAGGAAAACGGGATATGGCAGTCATGACTCACATTGAACATCCTTATGAAATTACGCCGGCAACGGCTGAAGCAATTGACAGGCTTCGTTGTCAAGGAATCAGCGTATATAATCAACAAGTTTTCACTTTTTATGTATCGAGAAGATTTGAAAGTACGTTATTGAGAATTTTGCTTCGCCGCATCGGTGTTGACCCATATTATACTTTTATGCCTAAGGGCAAAGAGGAGACAAGTGATTATCGCGTGCCCATAGCGCGTATTCTTCAGGAGCAGGAAGAGGAGGCAAGGCTTGTTCCCGGATTGAGACGTACTGATGAGGCGGTTTTCAATATCCCCGGGCTTGGCAAGAATTATTTACGGGCGGTACAGCATCGTGATTTATTAACGGTACTTCCGGATGGTAGGAGGGTCTATGAATTTCATCCTTGGGAAATGAATATCACAAGCTCCAAGACTCACATCCATAAAGACATGCCGATATTAGATTATCTATTACGGTTATCAAAACTTGGAGAAGATCCTGAAGAATATGGAACTATATGGTTTTACATGTGATCACTCTTCTTTTTGGGACTTCACGACCGCTTCGGCATCGATCACGCGATTATACATTGGTAGCGTTGTACTTCGTTAAATCAATGCCTACGACGCATGTGGAATTATAAAATGAAGTGTTCCGGCATGACCATCTCAACGTCTATGGATCATCACGCACCGGGCGGGATTTACCTGTGCCAGGTCAATGAGAATGTTTCTTGCGGCGCATGCTGCGGTCTTTACAATGTTGCCGATCCGTCCGAACAAAACCTGACGGAGATGCTGCGCTATCGAACCCGAATATTTGACGAGTTGCCCCGGAACTGGCAGGATATCGAAGACTTCGGGAGACGGATGGCCGACGAAACTGCCGGAGATCGGCCCTTTCCGGAGTTTCACCACTGCCCCTACATCGGTCTGGTGGGTCAAAGCCGGTTCCGGGTGGGATGTCTGCTCCACCCAATGGCAGATGGAAACAACGGAATTGATTTCAGAGGATTAAGTTATTACGGCGGTATGGCCTGTAGGCTCTATTTCTGTCCGACGTTTCATAAAGTGCCGGCACAGTTAAAGGACCTGATTCGCCGCGCCGCTAAGGATTGGTATCGCTACGGGTTGATCATTACGGAGTCGGATCTGCTTTGCACGGTTTTTGATGAACTGGCATCCATCGTCGGAACCGATTCCCTGAATCTGCGACGGTCCCAAAACAACCCGTTCCTTGAAAGCATCCGTCATCTGATAGACCTGAAGCTCACGTGGCCGTTTCAGCCCTTGCCGGATACGGATCGGGTCAATTATTTTTTCGAGGATGGGCTTTATACCAAACCCGCTGTAAAATATGGGGAATCGGATATAACATTCTCCCGGTATGACGCAATCTTTCAGGGTCTCGTGTCGGTATTTCATACCTCCCTTCACCTGAGTCGGGCTGAAGCGATAATCGATGAATTGATTCATGACATGGCCGGTATTTTCGCTTCAGCCCGTTTACGCTGACAGCCTGAACATTTATGCATGGAGCCGCTATATACGGCTCCTTTTGGATTGAGCCCATGACCGGCAAAGGAATATTAATCGCTTATGATGGAAACTTGATGGTGATTTTTTCTTTGTCCTTTTTTGCCTTGAACTTTATCTGAAGGTTCACAGTGTCCTGGCGAATGCCCAACGCCAGTGGTATTTCCCCTTTGTCTTCCTCGATATGGGTAATTTCTCGAACCGCATCCACTATTTTCCCGCCCACTTCCAAGCCGGGGGAAGGCAACTCGGTTTTACGGTATTCCGCGACGACCCGAACCTCCCCGTCCGGGCCTCGGGTGATGGTGATTTCTTCAGCGTTATTATTGACGCCGTGCAATGCAGCTAACGCCAGCCATTTTAAGGCACCTTCTTCTATATCTTCTTCGTTTTTAACGATGGACATCTCTTTGAGAGGATCGCCGGTGGCATAACAGTCACACATTTCCTGTACTTTGAGATGTAAGTTGCGTTTTTCTTTCATTTTGAACCTCCTTTAAAACGTTTCGCGCCAAACTTGAGGTCGAGGCTTTTTTGAATGGAGAATCATCCGCCTGCCGTCTGTGGAAAAGCCGTATTGGCATATAAATACTCCATTTTTTCCTTGTGCTTCAACTCTTCATTGGCCATTTTCAGCAGCATATCTTTGAGGCTGCCTTCATCATGCATGTTGGCCAGTTCCGTATAAAACTGGTGCGATCTGAGTTCCCTGTGAGAGGCTATCAGATAGACATCTTCTCTCTTTGTTTCTTTTGTAATTTCGGGTTCTTTCAGATATTCTGCTATTTTGTATTCAACAACTTCCGTCATCCTTAGTGCGTCGGTACCATAATTACCTTCACGGTAATCAACAAGAAACGCCTTGTGTTTTTTTTCTTCTCCGGCGATGAATTCAAGTGTATCTTTTATTCCCGGATCTTCCAATTTATTTAAAATATCCATGTAAAAGTCGTACGCTTCCTCTTCTCTAAGAATCGCCAAATCGATGACTTCCGATAGTTGTTTGTCCATGCCCTCCCTCCTTTTTTGAAAGTTGTTTTATCTATGAAACCATCAGAAATATTATCCTAAAAATAGATACAAAATGTCCTATGTCAACCGGTTTCGAACAGGTTCAGAATAATTGAGGGGTAAGGGGAGCTATACAAAATCAACTGAAATCCTTACCCGGACGGGAAGCACTGACGTAAGGCAGAACCCCCGCCTTTTAGAGCGGGGAAGACTCCACGTGTTCTTGCTTATAAAATGATACGATCTATATACCAACCACCATAATGGATGTTGAACCAATGGAATGAGTGCTTTAAAATGGTGTCTATCATTTAGGGGTGATGGGATGATTAATTATTTCCGCTGAATTGAATATCTCCATAAAAGGCCGTAGCAGCTTCCTTAGTATTATCCGAATCCGTCATGATAGCGATCCCGGATATCATGGGCGGTTTCTCACCGAAGGCACGGATATAATCATCGAATATGTTTCGTTCTTCGGTAGCCCATGTGTTTAACGCTTTTTTTCCGCTTTTCACAACAATCATCTTGGTCCGGTCGGTATAGGGATTCGAAACGATGGTTCCTGTCGGGGCATGACTGGCCCATATATAATTAATTGCAGCTCTCGGAGGATATTCACCATAGAATTGTTTGGCCAAGTTGTATTTTATCTTTTCCAAAAGCCCTATCCGATCAGGATCATATTCAAAGGTAATGTAAATTCTGGCAGGATAGTCGTCCCCTGTTTTTTTTGTAACATCTCCGGTTTTATAAACATCGGATACTTTCCACCGCCATCGGACAATGGGGTACTTTTGCGGGTCAATCCTGATTTTTCGCACCAACCCGGATGCGGATGCTCGGCTTTCAGCTTTTATGACAACGGTGTCGCCATCTTTGATCAACGTATATTGTGTGTGGGAAGGTATCTTTTTAAATGTCAAGGGATGCCAATCTGCCGGCAACTGATCACCGGGCTCTGCCGACGAAAATCTACCGGCATGAAAAATGGTTTGGGCATGTATTGACAATGGGGGAACAATGAAGAGTACAGTGATAAGACATATGATGATTCGCATAACGGATTCATCCTAAAAAAATCAGACAATCCCTATAGATGGAAAAACCATCTACGGGATGATTCCCCGAACCAGGGAATCATCCCGATATTCGGGCTTTAAAAAAAGATTTGTTTCAAAGATCTAAACAGTTACAAAAAAGTCTATTTCCAGCAGGGATGTCCGGATGAAGAACCGTATCCCATGGGGCCGCTTCCTCCATATCCTCTGCCGTATCCATGGCCCATCATGCCGGATCCCATCAATCCCGGACCCAAGTTGGGATTGATTTTTCTCATTTCAATCATGTGCTCAATTCTTTTTTGATCGATCTGAGCCTTAAAATCGGATATCTCTTTCTGGAGATTTGCGGCGTTTTTAGGGTCGGGATTCTCTTTAGCAAATTCACTTTCAAGGGCAAGTTTTTTTTGATAAATTTTGCGCCTCAGATCTCCGGTGGATTTGAAAAACGCTTTTCG
>JAWOIY010000240.1:0-3135 GCA_046484425.1 Desulfobacterales bacterium
GGGCTCTATAACCTTATTGGGGAGCAGAACATTTTTTCCACGGAGAACAAGGCCCTGAACGCCATTTCCCAGCGACTGGGCGAAGAGGCGAAGAATGATGCTCTTTTCACCTATCAGCTCTAAGTGATGCCGATACAGTGGGAAATCTCCTGCACAGCAAAGGCGGCATCGAGCAGGGGAACGTCGGCACCGCTAACCAGCGAGTATGTGAGATATTTCATAAAGATTTCCCTTGGCAATTCTCGCTGAACGCTATGCTATCAGAGTTAACACTATTCCTGAATTTATTGATCTTGATCATGATCAAATATCACCATCGAAATGGAGCATTCCGGCACTTCTGAAAAATCAAGAATATTTCCAGAAAAATGGTCTCAAATGGAGCAGTTTCAATTATTGATTTTCCCAACACATCATCACCGGAGAAAAATTCCGAAGAAAGTATACTAAACTCTGTATCGAGTAGAAAGTTTTGTTCCTATATCTGGGATCTCTCAGTTAACCTCTATGGCGCTCAGTTTTTGATCATCAAGACTTCTTAATAGGCTGTTTATCAACCTTTTTCTTGTCTTTTTGACTCTGCTTTTGGTTGGTTTGCTTCTGGCTTTTTTCCTTATCTTTCTTTCCGCCTTTGTCTCCCATAATATTTCTCCTTTTCAGTTATCTTGACAGTCAAAAGTTCTGTTTATACGTACTTAGACATTATCCATTAAAGCACACAGGTAAGCAATAGTAATTAATAGGTTAAATTAAATAAAAAATTAGATTATTTTTTTAAACGAGTACGTACAATTTAATTGACGCACTGTGTTTTCTGTGCTATTCTCCAGAGAATCCATCATTAAACCCTTTCCCTGGAGGCACTTTATGGAACGAGATGACCTGTTTTTAAAGTATGAAAAAGAAGTTGCAGAGTTCAAACTTGGCCTGATAGCCCGTCTGACAAAGGAGCTTCCAGCCGCCAAAAAAACCGGCGTTAAACGTACGTCTAATTTTGACATGGTCGAAAAAGTTCTTTCAGCCGCGGGTAAACCACTACATATGTCCGAGATCATTGCTGCCGTGAAGGAGGAATTCGGTGTCCTGCTGGACCGGGATTCCTTGTCCTCAGCGATGGTTAAACAGATTCGGAAAGGAATACGGTTCAATCGGGTAGCTCCCAACACCTTTGGATTGCGACAGGAGTAGCATCGTACGGCAACGGTGCTTTGTCCAGTTGGTCCATTCAACTCGTGTAAGGGGGCAATATGATAAGTCAGCTCTGTCTGTTGCTGAAGACCTTTCGTGAGGCTTTTCCTCGGTCGGCCACTTTCGAGTGGTTCGTCGTGGCAGTTTTCGGCTTCATTGTTCGGCTCGACCATCACGGTGTGTCGTCGAGTATCCGCTGGTTGAGGCTTCTTCCCGATACCTACGAGGCATTTCTGGCCTTCTTCCGCTCCGAAGCGTTGAAGATCGACAAAATCGTTACCCACTGGCTGAAGCTGGTCGCACAACAAGGGGCGTCGCGTACCCGTTCCGGCGCTTATATCCTGATTGGTGACGGAATCAAGGTCGCCAAAGAGGCGAAATACATGCCCGGCGTTAAAAAATTGCATCAGGAGTCCGAAAATTCCAGTAAAGCACCATGGATTTTTGGACATCATTTTGGCGTTCTCGGAATGCTGATTGCCAATAGGGATAAGGCATTTTGTGTGCCGGTGGTCGCCGAACTTCATGAAGGAGCGGAGGTTATTCGGCAACTCCAGCAAAAGGATGCCGAAGCCAAAGAGACCGAAAAGATTACCGTGGTCACGCTGATGGTAAACCTCGCCAAGAGTATCGCCGAAAAATTGAAAGAGCCATGCATCGCCGTGTTGGATGCTTACTTTGCCGTGGGCCCGACCTTTGACATTGCTAAAAAATTGCGGGGAAACACCGGACAACGCATGCTTCATATTGTCACCCGCGCTAAAAACAACATCGTCGCCCGTGAAGAACAGACCCAAGCCTATAGTGGCCGCGGTCGGCCGCCCAAATACGGCAGAAAGATAAAACTGGAAAAACTGTTCTCGACTCGAGCCAACGATTTCTCGACCGTCACTGTCAGAACCTACGGCGAGATCAGGAAGCTGGAGATCCTTTGCCTCGACCTTATTTGGACATCGATCCAGGAAAAACTCCGCTTTGTGCTGGTTAAAGACGATACCAGCACCTTCATCCTGATATGTTCCGACCTGAATATGATGCCGGAAGAAATAGTTGAACTGTACGCCAGCCGGTTTAAAATTGAGGTCACCTTCAAAATGGTCAAACATATCATGGGCGGGCTCTATTACCATTTCTGGACCAAGGCCTGGCCTGACAATCTGGACAGGGCACTTGACGAGGCTGACGTGGAGCAGATGACTGAAAGAAGAAAGAAATTGATCGCCAAGGCGATGAATGCGATTGAGGGATTTGTAAACATCGCGCTGATCGCGACAGGTATGTTGCAGATACTTGCTCTGCAGCATGCGGGCCGCATCCTCCAGCTCCACCATTGGTGGATGCGCACCTATCCTCTGGACGTCCCCTCGGAGGAAATGGTTAAGACTGTCATTCAGCATGAGTTCTACCATAATTTTCGCAAATTCAAGCACACAGCGATTTATCGAATAATTCGGAATAAACGTAGTAAAAACGAGCCGGACTTAATAAAAATGGCAGCGTAACTGGCTCAGAACTTTAGACTGTCAAGGTGTTTACGCAAAATTGATTAAAGTCGTTTGCCCAAACGGACTGAAAAGGTTGTCCAAAAACCTCGGAGAAACCCAAGGACATCCCGCCGGCTCCTGAAAACAGGTCTATAAGGCGATATCGTTGCGGATTTTTTAGTAGCTTACCTGAACAGCGAGAATGGTAAGTTGGTTCGTCTTCTTTTAAAATAAAAGATTTGTCAATTTCTATCGTATTTTTAATTTGATACATATCTTATACCCCTATGGGTAGAATCTTTTGAGATTGATTTTGATTCTACCATTTTGAGCGAAATTTACATCTCTGTAATTTGGGGGTGGTTACCGAACGGAAAGGTAAGTTGTGGGTTGAAAAAACCAAGGTGATAACGCTAAGGCAACACGAACAATGGTTGGAATATTCTGCTTGATAGATCACTGG
>JAWOIY010000252.1:0-14801 GCA_046484425.1 Desulfobacterales bacterium
CGAAGCGTATTGCGCCGGATGTATTGCGCCACGGGCATCAGGCGCTCAGACACGTAGGGCGCGTATCACGCGCCATTCCTCGCGCCCGCAAGCGCAATAGACCAACCCCGATTCCCTCGGTCGCGCGCGTATCCTGACGCAAATCCAGATCCAGTGCAGAGAGCGAACACGGGAAAACGGCTTTCCGCCCCGCATGGATATTCATGTTATGGGACGATTTGCCGGTTTCTTGAATGTTATCTTGCAATCCTGCAACCTATCTCCGGACCCATCAGCCGTAAGTCATTGAAAATAAAAATGCCGGGAGCGGTATTAATGTTAATAACCGTCAATATGTCCTCTAATCATCGTTAGAGCGCAAATCTAGGTCGCAGGAGACGGTACTATGTCACTCCACGATAAACTTGCATTTAATGCGAGGCTCGATGGCAATACGTCACAGCAATTCCGTGCCGCAGCGCAGAAACATGCAAACGCAACATGGGTCTATCTAATCATCGCTGGTGTCGTCTGGTATTTCAGTAGCTGGGCGTGGTCCTTGATTCCCTTCGGGCTCGCTGCATTTACTGCATTCCAAAGTATCAGTGCAACAATGGTGGCAATAAGACTAGAAAAACATGAATCCTCATCGGCTTAGAAATCCAGCGGTCTCTCACAAACATGGCGTGACTATACAACTGCGCTCTAACCCCCGGTTCCAAGGGACGTCGGCGCTAACGCGCCTCCGCCCCTGAACCGGAACGTTAGACGTCACAGGAGAGAATTGATGCCTCCGTACAGAAATTTCGTGCTCATGATCCTGGCGGCATCTGTTTTGATGTTCTGCCTCATGTACCTCAATACATATCAGCTCAGCCATGCCTGGTTTAGCCAAACCCGCATGTTTATGACCTTCATCATGGCTGGCTCAATGGCGTTGGTCATGCTCTTGTTCATGCGTCACATGTACAGGGACAAGCGCGCCAACCTGGCAATAGCCATCGGCAGCGTCGCGTTAGTTGGATTGGGGCTGTGGCTTGTGCGAAGTCAAGCAACCGTCGGGGACATCGCGTGGATGAAAGCAATGATTCCTCATCATTCGATTGCTATCCTCACCAGCGAGCGCGCGCATATTTCAGATCCCCGCGTGAGAAAACTCGCAGATGGAATCATTGAGACCCAACGGCGTGAAATCTCCGAGATGGAAGTCCTCATCAACGATTTAGAGCGCCGACAGGCGGCAGCAGCGCAGCAGTGACGTCTAACAAATCATTCAAGCCGCTTCGCGGCTCGGCTTAATTCAGGCGTTCGGCTTCGCGGGGGGTATCGGAATGGTCTATTTCTTGCTGGGCGAGTTCTTGTACGAGCAGAGCCGAAGATGTGGGATCACCTCAGTTTCGTCATCAAATCCTCGGACGGAGGGGCAAGCGCTAATGGACGACACATCTGGTCGAATGATCCGAGACAGCAGAGAGGATAAGTCGAATAGCGAAGCTCTAGAGAAGCACTCACGGCCCGCCAGGAACGAAAGGAAGCCGCGAAGCTGCGTTCGGCAGCCGCCTCGCCTTCATGCAGGCCGCGGACAAGAACATCCACGATCATCTGGCCGGAATTGCCACCGGCAACCACCGGCAGTGTCAACAATCGATCACGGAAAAACTCCTCGACATCGGGGGCAGTTCCTGGTTCGAACTTGGGGCCTTGCCTGGTCTCGACCGGCCCGACTCATCTGCGCCACGTTCCTGTGCTGCGCCGTCTTTACGTTCACCTCAGTTGCTGCCCAACAGTTAGACGGTAGCGAGGATAAGCCGGTGTCGGCGAAAGCGGCTGACGGCAAACCCGAGCCCCCAGGTAAAGTCGAAGTCCAACCCGTCGCCAAGGATGACGAGATCAGGCAACGAATCGCGGATATTCTTAAAACGACAAGCTGGTTCGGCGAGCCCAAGGTCACTGTCCAGGAAGGAATCGTTTTCCTAAAAGGAACGACGGAAAACGATGAATCCAAGCAATGGGCCGGAGATTTAGCGAAGAATACGGAGGGAGTGGTTGCAGTCGTCAATCAAATCGAAGTGGCCCCTACCACGGTTTGGGATTTCGATCCAACCATTCAGGTACTGAATGATTTAGCACGCGGATTCGTTCGATTGCTGCCCCTGATCGTGGTGGCGGTGGTCGTAATCGCTATTTCGTGGATCTTCGCCAGGTTAACGGTGTACTTACTGCGTCGCGGGCTTCTGGCTCGACCCCTCAGCAGGCTTTTGCGCGAAGTAATGGCCCGGGCTGGCGGAATCCTTGTAATGCTTGCCGGCCTGTACCTTGTGCTCCGTATCGCCGGGCTCACGCAACTCGCGCTTACGGTGGTGGGCGGCACAGGCCTGATTGGTTTGGTGTTGGGCATCGCATTCCGCGAAATCACCGAGAATTTTCTCGCCAGTCTCTTTCTGAGCTTGCAGCAACCGTTTCGTGAGGGCGATCTGGTAGAAGTGGCGAGCGTCACGGGTTACGTTCAGCGGCTGACCTCTCGCACGACTGTTCTGATGACACTCGACGGCAATCAATTGCAAGTCCCCAATGCGACCGTCTTCAAAAGCACGATCCGCAACTTCACAAGCAATCCCAATCGCCGCGATGATTTCATCGTGGGTATCGGCTACGATGATTCCATCCCTTTTGCCCAGGAAATCGCCTTGAAGGTGCTCGCTGACCATCCGGCCGTTTTGAATGAGCCCGAACCCTTGGTGCTCGTGGAAAACCTTGGACCGTCCACGGTAAACCTACGTGTTTATTTCTGGCTCGATGGCGGTCGACTCAGCTGGTTGAAAGTGAAATCGTCCGTCATTCGGCTCGTCAAACGGGCCTTCCAGGATTCGGGAATCTCGCTGCCGGATGAGGCTCGCGAAGTCACCTTTCCTCAAGGGGTGCCTGTACGCATGATAGAAGGCGAAGGGGCTGTGGAACCAGCCCTGGCGAAGCCGACCGCCGAGCCCGAAACAGTAGCGACCAAGGCGGAAGCTAGCCTGCAAAGCGAAGCCGAGGAAATCAAAGAACAGGCGCGCAGATCTTGGACCCCTGGGGAGAATCTTTTAACTTCATCGTCGTCTGCGGATACGAGTTGAAGGCGCTTGGGAGTCGATCAAAGAGGGTGTGGAATCCATATGGGAATCGATGAAGTCTGCTTTCAGCGACGCAGCGGCTGATGTGCCAGGAGGGCCGAAGATGTGGGATAACCTGAGTTTCGTCATCAAGCGTCTCCGTGAGCGGTTATGGATCAAGCCGCTCATCGTATGTGTGCTGTCCATTGGCGCAGTTTTTCTTGCCAATCTCATGGACATGGCCGAACTCGGCCGTTTCCTGCCGGAGATCACGAAGGAATCGACCGAAACTTTGCACAAGATCATGGCGTCGAGCATGTTGATGATTGCCACGTTCGCCATGGCTTCGATGGTGGCCGCTTATGCGTCGGCAAGTCGTTCCGCGACGCCCCGCTCTTTTCCGCTGATCATCCGCGATGACGTTTCGCAGAATGCGCTCTCGGTGTTCATCGGCGCGTTTATCTACAGCGTGGTCGCGCTCGTTGCGCTGATGAACGGGCTTTATGGTGGAACGGCCAGTCAGTTTATCCTGTTCTCCCTGACAATAGTTGTGTTCGCAGTCATCATTATCACTTTCATCCGGTGGGTCGATAACATCGCCCGGCTCGGCCGGCTGGGACATACGATCGACAAGGTGGAAGCGGCAGCCGCGGAGGCGATTCGGGAGCGACAGTCGGCGCCGCGCCTTGGGGGCGTCGCGGCGTTCAGTCCCCCAGATGGGGGCCGGGCGGTTTTCGGAAATGCCATCGGTTACGTACAGCGTGTTGACACCGCCGCGTTGCAAGCGCGGGCGGTGGAGTCGCAATTGAGAATTGTTGTGGCGGCGTTGTCCGGCACCTTTTGCACGCCAAACCGCCCTGTCGCGTGGGTCATCCGGGAGGCGTCAGGCAGTGTGTCCGACGAGGACGCCGAAGCAATCGCTGCCACGTTCGTGATTGGCGGCTCGAGGGTCTTTGATCAGAATCCGCGGTTCGGACTGGTGGTCCTTTCGGAGATCGCCAGCCGCGCGCTTTCGCCCGCGGTCAATGATCCGGGGACCGCCATCGACGTCACGGGCACACTTGTCCGCCTGTTCGTAATGTGGAACGAGTGTGGCAAGGCGGGTGACGTTTCCACGGTGCAGTTCGACCGCGTTGCGGTGCCGGAATTGTCCGTGGCAGACATGTTCGACGACGCTTTTACAGGGATCGCCCGAGACGGGGCGGGCACTGTCGAAGTGGTCGTGCAGCTGCTCAAGGCCTTCGAATCGCTTGCCGCGGCCGGGGACGCTGCGATGCGCGACAACGCGCTGCGGCACGCCCGTCTCGCGCTGGTTCGCGCCGAGAATGCCCTGAAGGTTCCCGACGATCTCACAGCCGTACGAGAGGTAGCCAAGTTTGCAGTGTGACGGGAAAGCCGAACCAAGCGGTGAACCGGAGCCGCCGAAAATGCGGCCTTGGAGATCATAGCCTTCTGGCGGCGGCCCGGTTACCACCGCCGTTGGGCATGATAATCAACAATACAAAGGAGGAAAGTATGAAGAAATATGTCGCAGAGTTTTTTGGAACATTCAGGAAATCACGGGGTCACCCATTAAAGGTCGGGTCAAGATAAAAAACACCTCCACGATGCAAAAAATATACTTTTTTCCGCTGGGCCCTTGATGGCTTCACAACAGCACGGCCTTGTTTTAGCCTCTTTCCGCATCCGTTATTTCTTTTTTATCGGTTCTCGGTCACACACTGATCCGCACCAGTCACCCATCGGGATCAAGGCAATTGTATTTTAGGCAAAATGTATGTGCTGTATGCACACTGCTTAAAATACGGCCTTTGGTCCATTCGGACCCCAGAAAATCTTCGGTGCCATACCGTGTTCAATTGTTTTTATCACAAACCTTGTGGTTATTAGCCAACCCCTTGTGGACTCACGGCATAGGCGAATCAAGATCTAAAAAACGTTTCCCGGTTGTTGGTGGGCGTTGCAGTTACCAATCTAGCCTTGTGATAGGAGAGGTGCGTTTTGACACACAATCATGCCCTCAAATGGCAGCATCGTTGGAGAACATAACGGGCTAAATGATGAAATATGCAGTGTGGTTCATCGCAGATCATTCCTTTGAAAAATCCAAGCCTGGTAATTGGCGAAGCTTCTCCAATATCAGATTGAAATACAATACCCATATAGAAACATTGTGCCGGCTCGTCCGCGAATCGGCTTCGTACATCAATGTTTTATCAGTAATCCCGTCTTATTAAATCTCAGCTTAAATTTTGTTGCCAGAAAGATCAAAAAACGATAACTTCAGCAGAGCCTACGTTTGGCGGGACTATGGATAAAACACTTATTTGATATCTATTGGTTTTGATAAATTTCATAGCATGGCAAGTTATGTTGTAATTTTGTTTTTGTTGTTTATAATAAAGGCAACACTAAGATGAATGATACGATAGAACTTCTCACTCGAGTTCTCTGTGATCAACGACCAAAGCATCCAACGAACGGAGCATATCTTTATTGTCAGACCAGAAGTAATCAACAATCTATTTTTCAAACTGCTCAGTTTCTTCTAAACAATACGTATACTTATAGAATTTTGATTCTTAATACAAAAGCAAAAAGTGGTTATCCAGGATTTACCGAATGGAAGCAAAATTTGAAACAATTAGGGATTTCTGAGGAGCAGATAGAAGGGGTAATAAACAAAGAAACATCAATGCTAAATACGCTTTTTGAGTCAGAAGCGATCATCCGATTTGCAAAGCAACATAGTTACCACTCATTGTTTGTAGTTGCGCCGCCGTTTCATCAGTTGAGGGCTTTCATGACCGCAGTAACGATAGCGCTTAGGGAGTATCCAGAGTTGTTGATTTATAGCTATCCTGGTGTAGCGATGTCTTGGCAGGAGGAGGTGATACACTCGCAAGGAGTCTTAAAAGCAAAGAGACATAATTTGATCCAAGAGGAGTTAGAAAGAATAGAAAAGTACCAAGGTAAGGGAGACTTAGCATCACCTGAACAGGTTTTGAGCTATCTGAACAAACGCGAAACATCTCTTTAGCAATGTCACAAGGTTTCCGCTTTCCATTTTTATAATATATCCCTCTGTGCCAATGAAGATGAGACACCTACCCCTTGAAAAATTAGTGTAGGGCGGGTAGGAGATTTTATATGAAACCAATACAAATGACATACAAATTTAGCGACCCAGGTTTAGGGTTCGACCATGGAAGCAACGCAGGGACCCTGTAAGGCAACCGGAGTTGCCTCCATGGCCACCGGTCGCGGGTATCTATTATCTTTCGTTACACCAGCCCAACCTCAATTCAAGCAAGCTAATCTCTTGACCATACGAAATTTTTTCATATTGATCTGATGCCCGTCAGGTCATATAATAACTGCCATTCATTTGGCCTATAAGATTCGGGCTTATAAGCAGGGCAGCCCGGACATTAAAAAAACATAATATAATATTTTAGGTGGTTATTTGGAAAATAAACTTTTTCAATCTAAGAAAGATTTTGATAATTATGGATGGTAATGTAAGAGGGTTTTTTGCGTCCACTATTTTGCCGGTTGTTTTGAAAAAGCTGTGGATTTCGTTTAGGGACCTGCTGCCGATCATCCTGGTGATTGCCTTTTTCCAGATCGTAGTGCTCCGGCAACCCCTGCCGAATTTGTTCGAGGTAATAATCGGCAGCGTTCTTGTTGTTTTGGGTTTAATGCTGTTTGTGCAAGGCCTGGAGATGGGGCTGTTTCCGATCGGCGAAACAATGGCTCACGCACTGGCCCGAAAAGGCAGTCTTTTCTGGCTGTTGACATTCGCCTTTTTGCTCGGCTTTTCCTCTACGGTTGCAGAGCCCGCATTAATAGCCGTGTCAGCCGAAGCCGCTGATATCGCTGCACAGGAAAAACTTATTTCATCAGCGGAAGAATCTTTGAAGAGCTACGCCCTTGGGTTACGGTTGTCAGTGGCTTTCTCTGTGGGAGTGGCCATTCTAATTGGTGTGCTGCGTATTCTCCGTGGTTGGCCCATCCATTATCTGATCATCGGTGGTTATGTGACGGTCATGCTCATGACGTTGATCGCTCCCAAAGAGATTGTCGGCATAGCTTATGATTCCGGTGGCGTAACGACCTCGACTGTCACCGTTCCTCTGGTGGTGGCATTGGGCGTAGGACTGGCTTCTATAATTAAAGGGCGCAGCCCGTTAGTGGACGGCTTTGGGCTCATCGCTTTTGCATCGTTGCTTCCCATAATTTTTGTAATGGGCTACGGAATGATCGTTTTCAGGTGACAACAGGAAATTATGAATATGACATTTTTGTTTGATTCCGGCTTGGTGCTACTGGCGACTGTTTGGGATATTCTGCCGATCCTTGTGCTAATTACCTGCTTTCAATTGGTCGTCCTGCGTCAACCCATCCCGCATCTTCGTCGTCTCATCATCGGCGGTGTGTATGTAGTTATCGGTCTGGCCATGTTCCTTATCGGTTTGGAAAAAGCCTTGTTTCCGGTGGGCAAGGCCATGGTAACTCAGCTTTCCGACCTTGCTTTCCTGAACGGAGGGGACAACGCCGTTCGAACCGAATGGACCGCCTACGGATGGGTCTACTTGTTGGCGGCTTTGATCGGATTTTCCACAACCATCGCTGAACCGTCCCTTTTGGCCGTTGCGCTTAAAATTGGTGAGGTTTCCAGTGGCGTTATCAGCCCTTGGGGGCTGAGGATCACCGTGGCGCTGGGGGTTGCCGTGGGTATTTCATTGGGTGCATTTCGCATCGTTACGGGAACACCGCTATATCTTTACATCCTTGCCGGATACGTCGTTGTCATTCTGCAGACGGTTACGACGCCCAAAAAAATGATCGCACTGGCCTATGACTCCGGGGGCGTGACCACATCGACCGTTACAGTTCCGCTGGTGGCCGCCTTGGGCCTTGGGTTGTCCGAGGCGGTACCGGGAAGCAATCCAGCGCTGGACGGCTTCGGACTCATTGCTTTTGCAAGTCTGTTTCCAATCATTACCGTCATGGCGTACGCCCAGATCGCCCATTGGATTATCGGTCTCGGAATTAAATATCGTTCAAAAGGAGTAAATCGATGAAATTTAAAATTGTTTTCGCTCCGGTCAAAACCCACATGACCGACCAGGTTGTAGACGCGGCCAAGGCGGCCGGTGCAACGGGTGCAACCATCATACCTGCACGCGGAACAGGCATGCGAGAAGCAAAAACCTTTTTCGGTCTCACACTGGAAGACCAAACGGATATTGTTATGCTCCTGCTCGAAGAGCATATTGTAGAGCCGGTCCTGAAAGCCATAAAAATCGCCGGGGAATTTCATAAACCCGGAACAGGCATCGCATTTGTCTTGCCCGTGGAGCAGGTTCTGGGCCTCGAAAGCCAGATGGAAAAGTTCAAAGAAAAAGTTCAGGATAAGTATTTATAACCGCAAGAAATAAAGACCTTTTGGATTTAGAAAATAAGGAGGATTTATGACTGCGCCGATCATACGGGTAAGAGATATTATGCACGAGGAGGTGCTGAGCATTGATGGAATGGCATCCACCAAAGAAGCTGCTGCCATGATGCGAGTATCCAGGGTGTCCGAATTGCTGGTGGCTAAACGTAATAATGATGATGCATGGGGAATTGTCACCATCATGGATCTGATCAAGAACGTAATTGTTCCAGGCCATGACCCCAAAATCGTGTTTGTTTACGAAATCATGACCAAGCCGATCATAGCGGTTCCGGCACAAATGGATATCCGCTATGCGATCCGCCTGATGCTGCGCATTGGCGTTCACCACGCCCCCGTCGAACACATGGATGAGATCGTTGGTATGATCACTTTGTCCAGCCTGATCCTGGATAACGAAATATTATAATTTTCGAGCTTCATATTTCAGGGTGCTTTGTTGATGCCGGATTACAGAATTTTGTTTTTCCCTACAGGGTCCTGATGATTACAAATAGAATATTAGTATCGTCAAGTTGATGATTATTCAGTCAATTTTATAAAATAAATCAATTTATTGAGCCGGAAACTAATAACCCAAGGGATGTTACGCAAATCCTCACGTCCTCCAAATCCTTAGAAGGGGGCGGTATCTTTGAAAGAAGAAACCGGGTCAGAAGAGGCGACGCAAATATTTGAATAATTAAGTATCGTGTCTCGAAATTCTGTGGATATTATTCGACTTGCCGGGAGGTCAAACTGATGAAAACCATGGCTACGCAGCTTGCCCTGCTGCTGAAGACTGGTCAACAAAGAAGCAACACGCGATTGCTGATCAAATTTGTCCTGGTGTTGTTATTCTTTTTTCTTGTTTACTCAGTTCTTTTTCATTTTTTAATGCTCTATGAAGATCGTCGATATTCCTGGATCACTGGTTTTTACTGGACGCTGACCACCATGTCCACGCTGGGGTTCGGCGACATCACCTTCAGCAGCGATATCGGCCGCATCTTTTCGGTGGTGGTGCTCGTTAGCGGCATTGTTTTTTTGCTGGTGATGCTGCCGTTTACCTTTATCCAGTTTTTCTATGCCCCCTGGCTGGAGGAGCAGAACAAGGCCCGGGCGCCGCGGGAGGTGCCGGAAACCATGACAGGTCATGTGATCTTGACCCATTTCGATGAAGTTGCCGCCAACCTGATCGAAAAATTGGTACAGTACGGGATTTCCTATGTTATTGTTGCCCACGAGCTTCAAAACGCACTGGATTTGCATGATCTCGGCTACCGGGTAGTGGTCGGGGACCTTGATGATCCCCAGACATATCAGCGGCTCCGCGTCGATCACGCCGCCCTTGTGGTGGTAATGAACGACGATATAGTCGGCACCAACATCATTTACACCATCAGGGAGACGAACGATCGTGTCCCCACGGTGACCGATGCGGACATGGATGATTCCGTAGATATTTTGCGATTGGCGGGAAGCACATACGTTTTCCAGTTTACCCGGATGTTGGGCAAGGCGCTTGCGCGCCGCGTTTTAGGGGTGAGCATGAAGGCCAATGTGATCGGTCGCTTCGATCAATTGCTGGTCGCCGAGGCACCGGTCATGCGAACCTGGCTGCAAGGTAAAACCCTCGCTGAAAGCCGGCTGCGTCAGGCCACCGGTGTCACCGTGGTCGGTGTCTGGGAGCAAGGCCGATTCCTCATTCCGACGTCCCGGACCCCGATCGGCGAATCCACCGTGTTGGTGTTGGCCGGCACCGAGCCACAATTGGACCAGTATGACCGATCGATTGCATCCGAAGCCGATGAAGCGCCGAACAGAGGACCGGTGATGGTATTGGGCGGCGGTCGCGTCGGCCAATCGGTTGCCGATGCACTTGGGAAGCGCGGCATCGATTTCAGGGTGGTGGAAAAGCGTGCCGGCATCGCCGCTCAGGACAGTCGCTACATCCAAGGGAGCGCCAGCGATCTGGATGTTCTGGAGAAGGCGGGTATCAGGGACACTCCTTCGATCATCATCACCACCCACGACGACAACCTGAACATCTATCTGACCATTTACTGCCGTCGCCTCCGGCCCGATGTGCAGATCATCAGCCGCGCCAGCATAGACCGCAACATCAAGACGATGCATCGGGCCGGCGCCAATCTGGTAATGTCGTTCAGTTCGATGGTGACCACTACGATCATGAATCTGATAGGGCCCCAAAAGATGCTGATGCTTTCCGAGGGGCTGAATGTTTTTCGGGTAGTCCTGAGCCCCAAGCTGGAAAACAAGGCCCTGCTCGACATTAAAGTCCGTGAAGACACCAACTGCAATATAGTGGCTGTTAATAGAAAAGGAAAATTGATGGTCAATCCGGCTCCCGAGGTCGTGTTCGAGAGCGGAGATGAGTTGGTCCTTATCGGATCAGCCGAATCGGAAAAGCTGTTCAACGCAAAATATCCTCCCCCCTTGGAAAAAACGACACCCGATGCAAAGGCCGTTCAACGATTTAACTGCCACTGAAAAGCGAGTTTCTGAATTCCTGCAATTCTGTAATTTCAGGGACGATACTTAATTATTGAAAAAAAACAACGGGCATTTTGTAAATGGTGTCGCGTAAATGGTGTCGTGTCTTGAATTGTGAATAAGATGCCGCTGTTCACTATTTAAGCTTTGACATCCTTCCTGTTTGTGAGGTATTCTCAATTTAACTCATGGTTTTTTCCATCAAAATATTCTGTGTCGCATAATGATCTGTAAAGGGAGCAAATTGCAAATTAGTAAGGCAAATTACCCCAATTAGACCTGTTTCAGATCGTCGGATATCTCCAAGGTATTCATTGCAAACGATGCACGAAATAGGGATGGATACATGAAATATAATCTGAGCGTGATATTTACAGTCCGAATTTGATGTATCTGCTATTTATCAAGGTTTGAAATAATTTTAAAAACAATGTGTTCTCAGATATCATTAGGGCAAATTCATCGTGAAGTGTTTGCCTTTTTTGCAATTTTGTAAGAAATAATATATGTTCTTGAAATTGAAGTGCTTTAACCTGCGGTCTTGGCAAGCTATTTGTAATTTTCCTTCCTTCCATCACTCCGATATTTTCTCAAACCCTTTAATAATGGGGTTTTACCTATTGACTTTTTTATTTTGTTTGAGTAAGTCCCTAAAAAACAAGGCTATTATGTTTTAATTCAAATCAAAAAAAGGGGAAAAACAAATGACAAAAGTTGAATTGGTTGAAAACATGGCAAAGGATGCGAAAATTTCTAAAGCTGCAGCTGGAGCAGCCCTGGACTCTTTTATAGCCAATGTCACAAATACGCTAAAGAAAAAAGACGGCAAGATATCTCTGGTTGGATTTGGCACATTTACGAAAGTTCGCCGGAAAGCCAGGAAGGGTCGTAACCCTCAGACAGGGGAGCCGCTGAAAATTAGCGCGAGAAATGCTGTAACATTTAAGGCTGGGAAAAAACTCAAGGACGCTATTTAATATATAGTCGATTTAACAAAAAGGTCTGTCTTTTTTGACTGCCGGTTTCGTTCTGAGGGAAAGATCCATTTTTCAAAAGTGGCAACCTGAAGTTTAAACAATGAAAATTTATTTGAAAGGAAGACGTTACTATGGCTAATGGTACGGTAAAGTGGTTTAGCGATAAAAAGGGCTTTGGTTTCATTGAACAAGAAGATGGTCCTGATGTATTTGTTCATCATTCAGGAATCAACGCAGACGGCTTTAAATCCCTCAAAGAAGGTGACCAAGTTACCTTTGACATCAAGCAAGGGGAAAAAGGTCCTGCCGCTGTAAATGTAACTGTAGTATAGATCATGGTTCTGAGGAAAAAGGGCATTTCATGGATCTATGATGGAGTGTCCTTAGCATTTTGATGCCAAGATCAATTTTCACCGATAATTCGCTGGACTGGATAGGTTTGAATCGAAACGTTCTATATTCGCTTTTTTATTTTACATTCAACTCCAACAAATTGACATATCCAGTTACATCTGTATCAGTCTCCGTTGAGGTCTTGACAAAGGAAATTTCTGCCTTATTTTATTTTAGATACTACCAAACTTCAACAAACCATAAAAAACCATGAGATGGTCTTACGGCCTCCAAAGGTTATATTTTAAAAAGGAAGTTTGAGGTGGCATCTAAAAGGCTTCTCGGGTGTGCGTGCATCTTTTCATTTGAAAATAACGGCATCTCAGGGAGTCATCGAATTGGCAGGATCAACAAAAATGGTCCTGCTTTTCATTTATGATACCACAATGTTGCTATTTCAAGCGCTAACTCGTTTGCCTGATTTATGTAATTATCCACTTTAACATCAAACAGTTAACCATTATGATATCTTATAACCTTTCCTGGCTTTCAATCCTCCAATTCATAACCCTCAAAATCCAACCCGAACATTCGCAAAAGATCCCTCCTTCTCAACATCCTCCGGTCAATCAAAATATCGCATTCACAAATGATCGGGCGCCGCAGATGCTTATTTCCATTTATTTTTTCAAAAACAAAAAATTAGAACAATCGGAACCACGGATTTAAGGCAGAAAACCGGAACGGTTATGTATATTATTTCGGATCTATAGTTTTTTGACTTTTAATTGCTCATGGATTTTTTACTTATAGACAAAAAATGAGGAGACACAACCAATTCTATGAGACTGTCATTAACAAGGTCAATCTGGGTTTCAGCCCTTATATTGTCACTAGTGTTGGCTGTTTCGACCCATGCTTTTGGCGTAGAAGATTTCCACGAAAGAAGTGTTGAAGATACGAACGCTGATGTTTTGCTACTGATAACCTATGTGTTGGTGGCATTGGTCTTTTCATTTTTCTGTTCAATAGCGGAAGCGGTACTCTTAAGCATTACGCCTTCATATCTCGAAGGCCAGAAAGAAAAGCGACCTAAGCGTACGGCGCTTTTGAAACGACTTAAACAGGATAATTTGGACCGATCACTTGCGGCCATTTTGACACTAAACACTATTGCACATACGGTCGGTGCAATAGGAGCTGGGGCCAAAGCGACAGTTGTATTTGGAAGCGCCTGGTTTGGCCTATTCTCGGCTGTCATGACGCTTATGATCCTTTTTCTTTCCGAAATCGTTCCTAAAACTATAGGCGCCGTTTACTGGCCGAAGCTCGTAGGACCAACTGCGCTTTATGTTAAAACCCTAATTGTGGTTCTTTATCCACTCGTTTGGATCTCTGAAAGGCTGACACAATTTATTTCACACGGAAAGACTATGCACATTTTCAGTCGAGACGAGTTCCTCGCCATGGCATCGGTCGGTGTGGAGACCGGGCAGATTCATATAAAAGAGTCGAGTATTATCCGAAACCTACTCCGATTCGAGTCGTTAAAAGTAGCCGATATCATGACGCCGCGCACTGTTATCTCAGCACTTGCCGAGGACATGAAGATAAGTGATTCATTGAAACATGTTACCCAGGCCCCATTCTCACGCCTGCCGATCTACAGGACGAATATTGACGACATAACCGGTTTTGTCCTTAAAGATGACGTTCTGATTTTCACTGCACAGAAGCGGGGTGAGGAACCACTCAAGGCCTTGAAACGCAACATACTTGCAGTTCCTGAGTCGGTATCGTTGACAGCTTTATTCGATCGCTTTCTTAAGGATCGCCAGCATATTGCCATAGTCATCAATGAGTATGGAGGGACGGATGGACTGGTGACACTCGAGGATTTAATTGAGACGCTTGTGGGCATGGAGATTATGGATGAAACAGACGATGTTGAAGACATGAGAACTTTAGCGCGTAAGCAATGGATGGAACGTGCCAAAGCTATGGGCATTGAAGCTGATATCTTTGACCAAAGAAAGGCCGAATATGAATATTCAGCGGACCCAAAGAGCCCGGCTGCTGATTAAGACCTTGATACCACTGCTATAAACGACAGGTTTTTGAGGCTATAAATTATTGGAGATATTATTTTTTCAAAAAGGGCAAATCCTTTTTACAGAGTTTGCCCTTTTCGGTTTTATGGTATATGTAGTCTGAAAAAAATTGGCTTTATCGTACCTGTTTAGATTTTTGAAACAAATCCGTTTTTGGGAAGCTTCAGGTGTGCTTAAATTTTTACTGGAAGCTGTTTGAGTGGATTACGGCTCGTTATGAAAAAACCATTCCAGATTAGCTTGAATGCGACCATATGGCCTTAAAATCAAAACCATTTTCAGAAGTTAAAACCAGTTTTTTCATTACGAGCCGTTATCTACGAGTTCTTTCAGAAAAAATTTAAGCACA
>JAWOIY010000126.1:0-12594 GCA_046484425.1 Desulfobacterales bacterium
TCAGCATGCAGCACAAGCCGAAAAATCATCCGGAGCCCCGGTAAAAGCTGTTGCCGTGTTGTATCCCACGACCGGGAATCAGGTTCATGGTGTGGTGACGTTTACGAAAGTCAGAGATGGCGTAAAAGTTGTAGCTGACATCGAGGGATTGAGTCCCGGAGAGCACGGCTTTCATATCCATGAACTCGGTGATTGCACAGCTTTTGACGGAAATTCTGCCGGAGGACATTTCAATCCGGATGGAACCCCCCACGGTGCACCGACAGCGGCGACAAATAACCGCCATATCGGCGATCTTGGAAATATTACAGCCCATAAGAACGGAAAAGCACACCTCGAGCTGGTCGATTCACTGCTGGCTTTTGATGGCCCACACAGTGTTATCGGTCGCGGGGTTATCGTGCATGCAGACAAGGATGATCTCGCGTCACAACCTACGGGCGCAGCAGGGTCACGGGTGGCCTGCGGTGTAATCGGAATCGCAAAAGAATGAACCGAATGATACCCGATCGGATCCTGCTTTTAGCAGCCGGTCCAAAAGGGCTGCCTGTTTTTAGCCCCGATGACGCGCCGCTTCGCGGCACGCCATCGGGGCGCAATAAAAAGATAACTGGACTCTATAAAAATAAGTATGCATTGTTAACAAAAAATAGATGAAGATACGATTGCCGGATAAATGGAGGGAGAACTTTTTTGACACATCCGCCATTACGCTTATTTATCCCTTTACCAATAATAATTTTGGTCATGAATTTGTGTTGTCCTTTGTCGATTTCTTATACAGGTGGCTTATTTCGATTTTTGGGGGTCCTGCTTATGGGCCAGGTATCCCTGGGGAGGAGGAATGAAGGATTTTTTGTCATACACCGCCCGTTGGGAGCAGAAGACAATTTTGCACTTAAAAAATCGATATTACGATAAAAATTCAAAATAGAAATGGTAGGATATGGACAACTCCAGGAACTCAATTCTGCAATACATATTTTATCCATGTTGCGAGAGATCGATCCGACGCTTTTCAATCTGAGATAAATAAATGTACAAAACCACACCGCAGGCCATCATCAAGCCGCACAGCAGCTGGCCCATGGAAAATGACATAAAGACAAAACCGATTTGGGAATCCGGCTGGCGATAATATTCTATGAAAAATCTGACAAAACCATATCCGATGAGATAAAAGGCCAACATGGCCCCTTTGGGCCATTGTTGTTTCCGCAAATTCCACAAAACAATAAACAGAACGATTCCCTCAAAAAAAGCTTCGTAAAGCTGTGAAGGGTGCCTGAGATTTCTTCCGGGTGCAAAGGGGAAATACATGCCTATGGATGCCGATGTCACCCTTCCGTACAATTCGCCGTTAATAAAATTTCCGATCCGTCCGAATGTATATCCCAGCGGGACGGCTGGCCCGAACAAATCGGTCATTTCCCAGAAATTCAAACCGGTCTTGCGCGTATAAATCAGGGCCAAAATAAGAATACCGATGAGTCCACCGTGAAAAGACATTCCAGAAATGCCGGTAAAGGTTATACCGTTTGAAAAGTTAAACGGAAGGACAATTTCAAGGGGGTTTTTTAGATAATAGGGAAGATTGTAAACCAGCACATAGCCAATGCGTGCGCCGACGATTAAACCTATGATCATAAACATCATTAAATTTTGAATCTGTTCAAGGGACACACGAAATCTACTTTCGTACTTAATTCGATGCAGCACCAGAAAGTAACAGATGGCAAAAGCGGTAATATACATCAGTCCGTAATACTGAAGTTTGAACCCTGCGATTTCAAATATGACAGGGTTCATTTTTTCGGGCAAGTGCTGCCACCAAATCAAGAATTCGTTCATCAGGACCGACCTGTTCGTTTCACCATTTTCTATGATGTGCTGTTATTTTTTTATCTTAATGACAATAAATCCTTGATTCATTCGCTGGACAAACAGGTTGATGGTTTCACCTTCCGGGATTGCGCTGATTGTTTCGTTAAAATCACTGACCGATGTTATGTTCTGATGGTTGATTTCCTTGATAATGTCCCGGATTTGTAATCCGGATTCCTCGGCCCGACTTCCCTGATCTACACCGACAACAATAACGCCTTTGACGTCTTTAAGATTAAATCGACGTGCAGTTTCAGGCGTAATTTGAGCAACACGAATTCCGAGCTGGGCCTGGCCTTCCTGAGGCATGCTCCTGCTGGAAATTTTGGTTTCCTCTCTTTTTACGATTTTAACTTTAAACGGCAGGGTTTTGCCGGCACGAATGACGTTGATGTTAATTGTATCCCCGACCTCGGTATCTGCAATCTTACCGGTGAGCTGACGGGCGTTATCGACGGGCGCTCCATTAACCGAGAAGATGATGTCTTTGGGCTTGATTCCTGCTAAGTCAGCGGGATCACCCGGGAATACTTCTGTAACCAGGACGCCTTTCTTTTCCTTTATTCCGTAATACTCGGCGACTTCCTCGCTGATGTCCTGGATACCCACACCGAGCCAGCCACGTGTAACTTCACCGGAGCTTTTTAGCTGGGCAATGATATTTTTTGCAAGATTTACCGGAATGGCAAATCCGATTCCCTGCCCACCGGCGACAATGGCCGTGTTTATACCAACAACTTCTCCATTCATGTTGAGCAGGGGGCCGCCGCTGTTTCCTGGATTGATGGACGCATCGGTTTGTATGAAATCATCATAGGGCCCCGATCCGATGACACGTCCCTTGGCGCTGACAATTCCTGCCGTGACAGTTTGCTCAAGGCCAAAGGGATTCCCGATGGCCACCACCCACTGACCGACTTTAAGTGAATCGGAATCTCCGAATCCCAAAACAGGGAGATTATGATTCGACTTGATCTTGATCAGCGCAAGATCCGTATTTTTATCGCGGCCGATAATCTGGGCTTCGAATTCTTTTTCGTCATTTAATATTACGACAATTTTATCTGCATTATCTATAACATGATTATTGGTTACGATATAACCGTCCTTGTCGATAATAAATCCGGAACCAAGGCTTCGTTGCTTAAAATCCCGTTTCTGGTCCTCATCGAAAAAACGGTCAAAAAAGTCCTGCATGGGATCATCATCCCCAAATGGGCCTTTTTTAAATTGACGAAATACACGTCCGCCGCCCTTAATGGTTTTGACGGTTCTGATGTTGACCACGGCCGGACCGGCCGATTCAGCAAGTTGAGAGAAACTTTCGGGAGGTGAAAAGACTTCGTTGGACTTTGCCGCAACACCGGCATCCGGATAAAAACCTGAAAGCGCCAGAATTGCAGCTGCCAGAAACATCACCAGGACGAAGGTTTTTTCTCTTTGCACAAATTGTCTGTTTGCTATAAATTCCATTAATAAACTCCTTTGTTATTTTTTTCCTGATCAGATAGCGTTGCAAATAAATTTATCACGAAATCGGTAAAACACCAAGAAATGAAAATCTAATTTTACCCCCGTGTGCTAGATTATCTTAAATTTTTTGTCATAAAAAGATCCTCTAATCGTTAAAGCATCTTTGGCCGGACCAGGTGTGCATCAAAATGTTTTGCCAATTATAGTTTATTTTTTAGCAAGTTGCGTGCCAAATTAATTAATACTCAAGTTTCGCACAAAAACTTTTACGTGAACTCATCATTTGGTGAAGGCCTTATCCAATTTTGGAATGGCTGCAGGATACCCTTCAATTCCAGAGCCAATGTTCGCACTGCCTAACCCATCGATGGATAAAAAGTATACAGTTTGAATGCAACGGGCAAAATGAGTGTATAGAAAGTATCCATTCTCCGTTTTTTAAAGGCGCTATTGGCGCTTATTTCAGAGAACGGTCCATCCTGATTCTTACTGAATTTGCATGGGCGGCAAGTCCTTCGATTTCAGCAAGTCGAATGACATCCGCGGCTTCACGCTCAAAGGCAGCCTTAGAATAGCGGATCAGACTGGTCCTTTTTAAAAAAGTGTCCACTGAAAGCGCGGAAGAGAATCTTGCCGTGCCTGCAGTGGGAAGCACGTGATTCGGCCCGGCAATGTAATCACCCACCGGTTCCGGCGTGTAGTCGCCCAAAAATACGGCGCCGGCATTTTGTATCTGACCCACATAGGAAATAGGATCTTTGATTTGAAGTTCAAGGTGCTCGGGCGCAATTTGGTTGGAGAGTTCGATTGCCGTATCGAGATCAGGCACAACCATTATGGCGCCGAACTTGGAAATGGATTTCTCGGCAATCTTTTTGCGTGAAAGATTTTGGAGCTGCACGTTTACGGAAAATGCAACTGCTTTGGCGATGTCTTCGGAATCCGTTACCAGGATTGCGGATGCAAGTTGGTCATGTTCAGCCTGTGAAAGGAGATCCGCCGCAATATATTCAGGGGTTGCCGCATTATCTGCAATGATCAGGATTTCGCTTGGCCCTGCGACCATATCAATGCCTACGGTTCCTGCTACGATCTTCTTGGCAATGGTAACATAAATATTTCCCGGACCCACGATAACATCCACTTTTGGTAATGTCTCGGTGCCGTAAGTTAAGGCAGCGATGGCCCAGGCGCTTCCGACTTTGTAAACAGCATCCACTCCGACCTTTTTAGCGGCGACCAGAAGATGGGGATTAATAACGCCGCTTTTTGTCGGAGGCGTTACCATGGCGATATTATTAACACCTGCAACCTTTGCAGGAATGGCTCCCATCAGAACTGAGGAAACCAGCGGTGTCTCACCCCCCATTCCTCCGGGGACATAAATCCCGGCCGTCCCCACAGGGTTTACCAGCTGTCCCAAAAGTGTACCGGGTCTTTTGGTATTGATCCATGATTTGCGAACCTGTTCTTTGTGGAAAGACTCGATTTGATCAACGGCTCGATTTAACGTTCGTATAAAGGATCGGTCGACACGTTTCATCGCATCATCAATTTCCCGGCGTGAAACCCTGATTGACCCTATGGTCAGCTCCGGAGAGTCGTAGCGGTTTGTATATTTAATGAGCGCTTTGTCTCCATTTTTCCTTACGTCCTCAATAATTCGGGTAACCGAAAGCAAGTCTTTCTTTTTAAAGCCCATACCCCGGTTAACAATTGATGCAATCTTTTTTTCTGCCTCTTTTGATGGATAATTAAAGATTTTCATGGCAAAAGTTTTCACCTATTGATTTTTCATGATCATCGAAAAATAATATTCAGTGCTTTCAATAGCTAAGAGATCGTTGTTTGTCAACACCGTGTAACAAAGCGGATTGTACTTTCTCAGCATTAAAATGATGAAGCTTTTTGTGAATTCATCAAAATAGCGATTGACATATTTAATGCTATCTGTACAAATAAACTTTTTTTAAAGTAGAGGGTTATTATAACATAAATCAGGAGCCGGTGTGTTTTTATTATAAACACTAGCTATTAGCGCAATGGATAATCTTTTTTAAAAAGCGTGTACTGTTTGAGTGGTTTAGGGATCGTTAGAAAGAACAGATGCGTACCGAAACATTTCAGCAGCAAGAAAGTATTGGTTATAAGTCGTCCATTGTTTATATATTGACTTCTGTTCTTTCGTTACGATCCTTTAACCACGAGTTTACACGGTTTGAAATAAAGCATTATCCATGGAGCGATCTAACAATTAAAACTCCCCGACCCCTCACATAAATTGAACGGAGGAAACCAATGAAGGAAAACAGAATTTATAACTTTAACGCAGGTCCTGCCGCGCTACCCCTTGAAGTGCTCGAAGAAATAAAGGAATCATTTTTAAATTTCGGCGGCTCCGGCATGTCGATCACAGAGATCAGCCACCGGTCAACGTTGTTTGACAATGTTATAAACGATGCCATTGCCAGAACAAGGCGGTTGTTAAAGCTTGATGACAGGTTTCACGTATTGTTTATCCAGGGCGGTGCCAGTTTGCAGTTCTGTATGATACCCTTGAACCTTCTCAAAGAAGGAGATTCCGCGGATTATGTGAACACAGGCACCTGGGCCACAAAGGCCATCAAGGAAGCTGAAATTTTGGGCAAAACCATAAATGTTGTGGCATCTTCCGAAGACAAAAATTTTTCCTACATTCCAAAAATAATGTCGTTTAACAGGGATGCGGTCTATACACACATTACGTCCAATAATACCATTAAAGGGACCCAGTGGCCGTTTTATCCGGAGACGAGCGGTATTCCCCTTGTCGCCGATATGTCGTCCGATTTTATGTCGAGACCTTTTGATGTCGATAAATTCGGCCTGATTTATGCCGGAGCTCAAAAAAATATCGGCCCAGCCGGCGTATGTATGGTCATCATTCGGGATGATATGTTGGAAATGGTGCCGGATACGCTGCCGTCCATGCTAAAGTATACCACTTATGCTTCCAAAAATTCGATGTTCAATACGCCGCCTTGCTTTGCGATCTATATGGTTCAACTGGTGATGAAGTGGCTGGAGGAAAGCGTCGGCGGCCTTGAGAAAATGGCAAAGATAAACCAGACAAAGGCCCGGACACTCTATGAAGCCATAGACTCCGGTGGTTTTTATCAAGGAACGGCTGAAACAGACAGCCGATCGCAGATGAACGTAACCTTTCGTCTTCCGGATGAAGCACTTGAAAAACAATTTATTGAACAGGCGCTTAAAAACGGAATGGGCGGTCTTAAAGGTCATCGATCCGTAGGCGGGTGCCGTGCGTCGATTTATAATGCGACGCAACTTGCGGCAATCGAAGCCCTTGTTGATTTTATGAAGCACTTTGAACAGAAAAACGGGTGATTGGGGGCCCAAATAAATCTGTTCACAAAAAAGACATTCATCATGAGAAATTCGGGCTATTCGCACAGCTCGAAAAGTGCGGCGGCACCCATTCCTCCGCCGATACACATCGATTCGATGCCGTATTTCACGCCGCGTTCCTTCATATTGGCAAGAAGGGTTGCGCACAGTTTGGCGCCTGTACATCCCAGCGGATGCCCCAATGCAATGGCACCGCCATGAATATTTACCCTGTCCATGTCGATACCGAGCTCCCGGATACAATACACCGCCTGGGATGCAAAGGCCTCGTTGATCTCGAAAAGACCGATATCTTCAAGATTCATGTCGGCCATATCCAACAGTTTGGGAATGGCGTATCGGGGCCCTACCCCCATTTCTTCGGCTTTGCAGCCCACGGTCGTATAGTATTTAAGCTTCGCAATCGGCTTCAGCCCAAGTGCTTCAACCTTTTGGGCGCTCATGATAATACTTGCGGCTGCACCGTCCGTGGTCTGGGAAGAATTACCCGCAGTAACCGATCCCCCGGAGGCGAACACCGGATTCAGATTTGCCAGCCCCTCCGGGGTCGTAGAAGGCCGAATGCCGTCATCATTACTGACCAAAAAGGTCTCTTTCCTGTAAATGCCCTTTTCACCTTGAACAAACCTGTGCGCCGGCGTGGGGACGATTTCAGTAAAAAGCCCTTTATTCATGGCCGCTGCGGCCTTCATTTGAGAGTGATAGGCGAATTCATCCTGTTCTTCTCTGGAAATGTTGTACCGGTCTGCAACGATTTCGGCTGTGATTCCCATTGAAACGTAAAGATCAGCGTGTTTTTTAGAATATTCGGGATGGGGTCTGGGGACATTCCCGCCCATGGGAACAAAAGTCATTGATTCCAGACCTCCCCCTATGGCAACTTCCGACCAGCCAGACATGACACGCAACGAGGCCTGAACAATCGCCTCGAGTCCGGAAGCACAGAACCGGTTCACAGTGGCCCCGGAAACCTCCACTGGGAACCCCGCGATTTGGGATGCAATTCGTCCGATATTCAGCCCCTGTTCAGCTTCGGGAAAGGCGCAGCCGATCATGATGTCATCCACATCTTTCATTACAAGGTTCGGGGTTTTCTCGACAACTGATTTCAGGATAAAGGACAGCAGGTCCTCCGGTCGGGTATCCTTAAAGGCCCCTTTGCTTTTTTTGCATCCCGGGGTTCTGATGGATTGGACGATATAGGCGTCTCTCATTTTTACTCCCTCCTATGCTTCCCGTTCAATAATGGCCGGCAATACTTTTTGTAATAGTTTAGTCCCTTGAAACAGGTTATTTTCCATTGGTCTTCGCTTTCGGGTTCGCCCAACAAGGAAGAGCTTCAGGTATAATTAAATTTTTTGCTGAAAGAACTCGCGAATAAGGGCTCGTAATGAAAGAACCTGACCGGGCCATTCATAAAGGTTTTTTGCTATAACAAGGGCTGTCATCTACAAAGTTAAATCTCATATGGTTCTTTCAAAACGATCCCTAATTCACTCAGACAACTTCCAGTAAAAAATTTAATTATACCTGAAGCGGCAATGATTTCAAAAAGCGAAACAATTGCTCCTTTTCTAGTTTCTCAAGGGTTTTCCGGTTTTTAACATATGCTCAACTCTGGCCATGGTCTTTTTTTCTTTCCAGAAATCAATAAAAGCCTCTCTTTCGAGTTTGAGTATGACATCCTCTTCAACGGTGCTGTTATCTCTTACTTCTCCTCCACTAATGACGTAGGCGATTCTTCTGGCCAGAAACGCATCGTACTCTGTGATAAATTTCCCTTTTAACATATTGAAAATTTCCACCTCAATCATGCCCTGGGCGGCCTGGCCCAAAACCTTTATGGGTTGTTTGAGTGGCGGTGCATAGCCTTCATCGACCATCTTTAAAACTTCCTTTTTGGCTTCGCCGATCAGATAGTCCCTGTTAAAAACAATTCTGTCTGAAGGGCCCAAAAAGCCGCTGGCTCTGGCTTCGGCAGCAGACGTTGAAACCTGGGCCAGCGCGATAGACATGAAGACCGGTACGAAAAACTTGCCGAGATCGATATCGGTAACCGCTTCAGGAATCGTCTGGACGAACTTCTTCCACAAATTCAAGCATCCGCCTCCCGATGGGATCAGGCCGACTCCGATCTCAACAAGGCCCATGTAAAGTTCTGCATGGGCCACAATCCTGTCGGCGCCCAGACACAGCTCGCATCCGCCCCCAAGGGTCATTCCGTAAGGGGCCGCTACAACAGGGAAGCTTGAATATTTTTCTTTCTGGATACTGTCCTGCGCCAAGCGTAAAAATGCATCGATCTCCGAAAATTTTCCTTTCATTGCCAAACCCGCCATAAAAAAAAGATCACCGCCCGCCGAAAAGGCTCCCGGTATTCCGCCGGCCTGGTTACCGATGACAAGGCCCAGACCGTTGGCATCCACATGCTCCATGGCGTGTTTCTGGAATTCGACGATTTCTTTGTTCAAGGCATTCATCTTGGAATGAAATTCCAAGCAGAATACGCCGTCGTCAAGATCTATTAATGAGGCAGAGGCACAGGATTGAACCACTTTATCCGCCCCTTTCAAGGTATTTAGAGAAATAATTGCTTCACTGGCAATAACTTCTGTGTAGTTTTCGGCAACAAAATCATATGCGAAGCGTTTGCCGTTATCGGTTTTGTAAAATGACGTATGACCTGCCGCAATCATGCGCTTAATCTTTTCAGGTATTTCAACCCCGTCTTTTTCCATCTTTTCAACAGAAGCTTCAAGGCCGATGGCATCCCATGTCTCAAAAGGGCCCATTTCAAAATTGAAGCCCCACTTCATGGCGTTGTCGATTTCAACGATGGATTCTGAAATTTCGGGTATCCTGTTGACCGCGTAAATGAGGCCGTTTGCCACAACTTTCCAGGCGAACCTGGCTCCTTGATCCCGGCCATAAAGAACGGCTTTCATTTTTTCGGGAAGTGTTTTTGCCTTTTTGGCCTCCCCAAGGCACGGGAAGTCGGCAGGTTTATATTCCGAATATTCTAAGGTTTTGGGACCGATGACCTTTCGGATTTTTTTCCCGTCGGGGGTTAACTCGGTCTTATAGAATCCGCTTTGGGTTTTTTTCCCCAGTATTTTTTTTTCAATCATTCTGTCCACAAATTCAGGCAGGACAAAACTGTTTCTCTCTTCGTCGTCGACAATCAATTCATATGTGTTCCTGGCCACGTGTCCCATCGTGTCAAGGCCGACAATGTCACATGTCTTGAACATGGCGGTCTTGGGCCTGCCCATGGCGGTTCCGAAAAGCGCATCCACCTCTGGGATCGACAGATCATCTTCAAGCATCAACTGCATGGCCTTTACCATCCCCTGGACACCGATCCTGTTTCCGACAAAATTGGGGGTGTCCTTGGCCCGAACAATGCCCTTGCCAAGAATTCGCTCTCCAAAATCAGATATAAATTCAATTATTTCAGGCAGCGTTTCTTCTCCCGGAATGATTTCCAGAAGATGCATATACCTCACCGGATTAAAAAAATGTGTGCCTAAAAAATGCTGCTTGAAATCGAGGCGGAGCCCCTGGGACATGGCTTTTAGCGGAAGGCCCGAAGTGTTGGAAGAAACAATGGCGCCGGACTTTCTTTTTGTTTCGATGCGCTTAAAGAGATTCTGTTTGATTTTCAAGTTTTCCACAACCACTTCCACAATCCAGTCGCACTCTGAAATTCTGTCGAAATCATCTTCCAAATTTCCGATGGTGATACGGTGGACATCTTTTTTCTGCATCAAAAGGGATGGGCTCGACATCAAGACCGTATCCAGACCGGCTTTTACGATCCGATTCCTGGCAGCCGGATCGTCTTTTTCTTCTTCCTTTAGATCAAACGGAATAATGTCCAGTAAGAACGTCTTTATGCCGGCACCGGCAAGTAGTGCGGCAATGCCCCCTCCCATCACGCCCGAGCCAATAACCGCTGCCTGCCTGATTTTTCTTACCATGATATCCTCCTATGAAAAATGAAGTCCAAAAGATGAATGGTCATTCATTTATCTAACAGAACACAACTTTGCCTGTCAAGAAAAAAACAAATATTTCTTATCCGTCTAAAAAACGACAATAAAGTTTATATAATCAATATAATATATAATCTAAACGAGACTTGGACAGCCTAAAAAAGGACGGAGTTGTGTATTGTCAATATTAAAATATCAAATGAACAATAATTCATTTTCTTGAAATAAGCGTTGCCAAACAATATTGTTTGCGGTTATAAAAAATATCACGAAAGCACAAATTGTAAAAGCATACAAAAGCAAGGGGTTCAATTTTTAAGACTGGACGATAGAATTATGACAAAAGAAAACGATGTTGTCCTCATTTATCTTGAGGATCAGCCGATATCCTTTGCGAGAATAGAAGACATCTCTCCGGATGTCAAAAAAGACTGGTATCATGTGAAACTGCTTTTGTTTCAGATACCCCTTCAGGTGGTTACCTGGATACTTCGCGATATTTATATTAACGGCCACGAATTCACCATGGAAGGAAAAAAAATCCGTTTACAAAAGGTGGTATGTCCCAAGGAGGCCGAACCGATCGAAAAAGAAAAAGAAACACCTGAAAAACCGGTTGGCCAAAAAGTGATATCTTTAGCTGATCTTAAGAAAAAACCATCGTGAGTATGATTGCGGGTTATGAAACACTCAAATCGAATCGTCATCTCAGCTTCAAGACGTACCGATATTCCCGCCTTTTACATGGATTGGTTTATGGGGCAGATCAAAAAAGGATGGTTTGAAGTTGTCAATCCATATAACCGGCGTACATTCATCGTGCCTGCGACGCCTGGCAACGTGCATACCATTGTATTCTGGTCGAAGAATTTCGCTGCTTTTCTTAAAGGAAGATTCGGTCAAGCGCTTTTGGCAATGGGATACAATCTTTTTTTTAACTTTACCATAAATTCGGATAGTCCCTTACTTGAACCTCGAGTACCGTCTTTGAAACAGCGACTTGACCAGCTTCGGGACCTTTGTTGCAACTTCGATCCAAGAAGTATAAACTGGAGGTTCGATCCCATCTGTTTTTTTGGATTTGAACAAAACGTCATTAAAGACAATCTTCATGATTTTTCCAAGATTGCGACATGGGTATCACGACACGGCGTTACACGGTGTATTACCAGTTTTATGGACCATTATGCCAAAGTAAGAAGACGCATAGCCTCAAAGTCCGGATTTTTTTTTGTCGACCCGAGCCTGTCTGAAAAAATAGAACTTCTTCTTAAATTGGAAAAAGTGCTTTCAGAAAAAAATATTGGTCTGTATACATGCTGCGAGAAAGCGGTCCTGGATGCGTTGCCTTCGGGTTCAAATATCAAAAAAAGTTCATGTATTCCAAATAATCTTTTTATTGAAATTTTCGGTGGAGACCTTAGCGTTAAAAAGGATTCCGGACAGCGGGTAAAAGAGGGATGCGGATGTATGGTTTCGGTAGATATCGGGTCGTATCGCCATCACCCTTGCTATCATAACTGCTTGTTCTGCTATGCGAATCCAACCAAAACCGTTTTTAAAAAATGACAAACTCGTAAAAAGTATTTTGCAAGTGACATTTGAGCATTTGGGGAATCAGCGTTTCAAGCGGTGAAGCGTTAAAAATTTCAAGCTGTTTGAGGCGCTTGCGCCGAGTTCTTGAAATTTAGCGGAATCGATGGAAACGCCCTCAAATGGTCATGGAGCGAGCAATATTGACTTTTTACGAAACCATCAAAAATAATAACCATAAAGAATAATGAAAATTGGTTCGGTCGTTCTTGACAACTTCATGGTTCTGGCACCACTTGCT
>JAWOIY010000134.1:0-4714 GCA_046484425.1 Desulfobacterales bacterium
AAAAAGAAAATATCAAGGCAATGATCGATATCCACAAAGCTCTCCTGCTTCTTTCGGCATCCATCCGCTTGTATTTGATTGCCAAGACATGCAACGCCCTCTCCCCCTCAGGACTATTGGGATGCATTTCAGTCGTTAAAAAAAGGTTCTCGATTTCCTCTGCGGTCATTTTCATGTAGTTGTAATCGGCCATGATGGCAACCCCCATTCTCCTATCCTTCCTCGTGAGTACCTTTTATTTCTGTAAACCGTACTTTCTAAATATTTTCTCTGACCAATCATCAAACACCTTGGCAGGGTTTTCCATAATCTGTTTGCATCGGTAGGAATGTTTGTTCTATAATACTGAAATGTTACCAATGTCGTTATCAATTTCACCTGTCATCGATTTCATGTTTAATTCAAGCCGAGCGAGTGTCACCTTCTCAGTCATTTCTTGTGCACGTCCTTTCTTGCCAGCAGTGAGAGCATAATACAACGCAGCATCAAATGCCTCCTCATAACGTGGAACAGTCTGAGGGTGCCCCGACCTACTTAAAGCTCCAGAGCATATCGAGTAGAACGCAGCACAAATGACAAACTCCTCTGAAACGTTATTGGCAATTTCCTTGTCAATTTCGTCGGCGTCGGGAACATCACCGGCAGTTAATTTTTCGACAGACGTAAAAAGGACACCTATCCCCAAAACTATGATTGAAATGCCTTTGATAAATGCCATGCCTCCCCCTTTTTCCGGTCACGGAACTCTATAGATGACCTTGCCTTTTTCATCATAAATCACGATTGACCCGGTTGAGCGGATTTCAGTGGAGCCTGTTTTCGTTTTTTTTAGCTCAGTTTTACCAATCTCAAGGCGAGGTTTGTTAAAATCATCGAATAATTGGAACATCGGTTCGCCATTAGAGTCGATGCCCATTTGAATCTTTCTAGCCTTGTGTTTATGAAAACTTTTCCTTGAAAATCGATTCGTGCCCCATCGTCATTCAATGACAAAGTGACATCGTTTGATTCCACAGATAATCCATTTGTCATTACCATTGTAATTCCTGAGTTGCTTCGTTTTACACTAAAAAAAGGACGGTCCACATCTTCACCGATGTGAAGGACCGCAGAACTGCCCTCAGTTGTAAGATATGCTTTCTTATTACCTCTCCTATCGACCAATTCAAATTTCGTCGCTCTGATAACCTCTTCAAAACCGGTCCTAGCAATTGCGAACTCAGGCAGCCCATCCGAAATAATCCCGCCGATAATCCCTCCCAGTAATGCCAAGACACCGAAAAGAATTCGTTTGCTTGGTCTTCATTTCAGCCCACCCGTTCATCGTTTAAAGTTGGCAAACAATTCCCCCACTAATCCACAGGGACACAATGGCAACTATTGTTTTTATCGTGCCTTCTTTGGGTGGTGGGAAAATCGATTAGGACGTTCTATCGTCCAGTTTTAAAATTTTCATCCATCTCATACCAATCCAACCTCCCCCCAATAAACCGAAAACTGAAAACCCGACCTGTAAGCTTATCAATTTTATAAAACCATTCTTTTGTTGCGGGCATTTCATAACGGTCACTAAGTCCGATAATGGCACAGCCAAGAAGAATACAGATGCCAATGATGAGAGCCTTAGCGATTTCCATCAGCAGCTTCCTTTTGACGATGTTTAGATTGGTTGCAAGGGGAGGGGGGTTAGAAATGACAACCTAAAATTGACCCCCTGCGACAACCCAATTTTGACCCACCTAAGGTTCAATTAAAAGACACCTGTTAGCTTTAGACTTTTCCTTTCATAAAGGGTTAAGACATGTTCTTCGGAATGGGAGGGGCTGGAGGGGGCGTAGCAACCGGAAGCCCCCCCCCTCCCATTCCGGGCCTCGACGATCTATAATCAATCTTGTTCTCGTAACAGTTCTAAGGCTTTTTGTTCAGTATTTCCGGTGGCTGCCCTGGATAGGTCACCAATTAAAATCGGATGCGTATATCCAGTTTCCTGGATTAGAAGTCCGCCTAAACCATCTGCGATTCTATAAATCGCAGACCTTTCACTATCGTCAAACCATGTAGTATTTTCGGGAGTAAACTCAAAACGGACTGTTTCCAACCTTCCCTTTAAGGTATTGTATATTGCAAGTTCCTTCACTTGGAGTTCCTCTTTTTATTTTTTAACGTTTCTTTTAATCGATAGCTTTCCCATGTGCAGTTGATTATGTGAGCCTTATGCGTAATGCGGTCCAGTAGCGCTCCGGTAAGGTTTGGATCGCCAAATATCTGGGTCCAGTCACCAAAGCCCATGTTGGTGGTAATGATCACCGACCTTTTCTCATGTCGCTCGGCAAGCACTTGAAAAAGCAGTTCGGCTCCTTCTTTGGAAAACGGTACATACCCGAGTTCGTCGATGATCAGTAAACCATAACCGGCATAACGTTTGATCACCCGGCTGAGAATCTTTTCATCTTTTGCTTCGATCAGTTCATTGACAAGACCGCATCCGGTGACAAACCGGGTCCGATATCCTGCCGTGCATGCTTCCATCCCCAATGCCGTGGCCAGGTGTGTTTTGCCGGTTCCGCTTTTTCCTAAAAATATGACATTGCGCTTTTCTTCGATATACTCACCGGTTGTAAGTTCTTGAATGTATCGGACATCAAGATCGCCAGCAGCCTCAAAATCAAAGGCCTCAAGCGGTTTCAGCAAAGGGAAACCGGCTTCTCTGGTTCTTCTTTTACGACCATTTTCCCTGCGAACCTGAACCTCGATTTCGGTAAGGTTTAACAAAAACTCCTCATAGGCGATTTTGCCTTCTTTGGCCTGGCGCAGCTTGGCCGCCAGATTCTGGATCATTGTGGAAAGCCTCAGCATCTTCAAGTTATCAAGGAGCATCGCATTCATTGCCGCATTCATAGGTCACCGCCGATCTGCCGGTAAACAGACACATCGGCCGGTGCAAGGCGGGGCCAGTTGGGTACGCCGGCAACCGGTTGATCACTTGATCGGGTGGCACTGCATAAAATGTATTCAACCGCGGCACTGGAACCGACATCAGCGCTAAGCGCAAGATTGACGGCGGTCTCAATATCTTTTGCGGTAAATTGCTTGTAGAGCATTAATACCGATATGAAATCCTTGATGCCATTCGTGTTTCCCTGCCTGTTGCAAAAACGTTCCAACAACGCCTCCAGACACAGGGGCCAGCGTTTTCTCCATTCGACGATTGGACGGGCGGTCTCAAACGATTGAGGCCGCTGCTGGATGAGTTCCAAATAATGCTCGGGATCGAGACACCACTGGTTGTTGTTATACAGCCGATGGTGAGTGGCGATTCGCTTCGGTCCGTAATAGATGTCAACCTGGTCAACTTGCAAGATCGCCTTTACTTTTACATGGGTGTAACGGGTCGGAACCGAATAATGATTTTTGTCAACGATGGCGGTGGCATATTTGTCAACTTTGGGAGAACAAATCTCCATATTACTGAACGGGACATCGGGAAGGGCGATCAGGCGGCTCCTTTCAGCTTCATAAAGTTCATTGACACTTTGCTCTCGGGTGGCCATCCGGTGCTCGCCATAGGCCATACATTCTTCAAGGAGCCTTTCATTTAACGCTTCGAGCGAATCGGCGTGGGGTACCGGAACCATATAATTGCGACGGGCATAGCCCACAAGTCCCTCAACCCCCCCTTTCTCATGACCCGCTCCGGGATTACAAAATCGCGGGGTAAAATTGTAATAGCCGACAAACTTGTCATAGCTTTGTTGCAAATCGCGTTTCTTCCCAAGGTAGACCCGTTGAACCGCCGTGGTCAGGTTGTCGTAAATCAATACGGGAAAGATGCCTCCGAAAAAGGAAAAGGCCTGTATATGGCCGTCAAACAATGCCTGCTGGCGCTCGCAAGGATAACAGCAGACAAAGTGCTTACCGGAATATTTTGACCGCATGCAGAAATGCTTAAGCTTGACAGATTGACCGTCGATAACCGCATGGCAGCTTCCCCAATCGACCTCAGCTTCACCGCCAATGGTGGCCTCACAAGGGATGAAGGCTTGCTGTCCGCATAATCCAAGCCTCAGCTTGGCTTCCTTCACATACTTTCTCACCGTCGTCTCGGCACCGCAAAAGCCATGCTCCTGTTTTAACCGACAATAAATCCGAATGGCTGTATGGCGCTGCTTTTTTGGCTGGGTCTTGTCATCTGTGAGCCACTTGTCGATGATCTTCACATAAGGCCCCAGAACTGGATATGGCTGGCTGGTTCGTGACCGGTAGCCGCAATATTCACCCCGTAGCACTCTCTTGATCGTGTTCTTCGAATGGCCCGTCTCTTTGGCAATTTGCCTGACCGATTTGCCATAAACCCGATGCGCTATCCGTATGTACCCATATTGATCCACCTTTAGCATTCTCCTTTCTCCTCTGGCTGCTGGATTTAATTACCACTTATCCTTACCAGAGGATTGCATTTGGGTGGGTCAATTTTCGGTTGTCGTTTTGCCCTTTAGGGGGTCAGTTTTAGATTAGCGAAACCAGATGGAAGGAGGACCCACAGCTGGGGAGTTGGGTAGTCAGGCAGAGATGCCGGAAAAAGAAAGGGCTGTTATTGGAGGAACGGGTAAGGATGCTGGATGAGATTGGGATGAGGTGGTGACGGTGATGAACCGTAGCCTCAAATGGACAGTATTCGGCAGGTAGGGTGATTTGAAACCGTAAATACTGTCTA
>JAWOIY010000245.1:0-29900 GCA_046484425.1 Desulfobacterales bacterium
CAAACTCGTAAAAAGTCTTTTGTGAGCGCCATTTGAGCATTTGGGGAATCAGCGTTTCAAGCGGTGAAGCTTTAAAAATTTCAAACTGTTTGAGGCGCTTGCGCCGAGTTTTTGAAATTTAGCTTCACCGATGGGAACGCCCCCAAATGGTCACGGAGCGAGCAATATCGACTTTTTACGAAACCATCATATTTGTAATTTCGGTAATATAGTGAACTCCCAACAAAGCAAATTTCTGCTGGGGATACCCAAAATTTGGTCTTTTATACTATGGATTGATCATTACCATGAATTTACCTTTAAAAAAAGTACGCGCTTTAGGCCTTTGTTCCGGTGGTCTGGACAGTATGCTGTCGGCACTATTGCTCAGAAAGCAGGGAATAGAGGTTCAATGGATAACCTTCGAAACCCCTTTCTTTTCATCTGAAAAAGCCCTGCAGGCATCAAAAACTACCGGAATACCGGTAATCGTCAGAAATATAACGCCTATTTACTTAAAAATGTTGATAAATCCGCGTAGTGGATACGGGAAGCATATGAATCCGTGTATGGACTGTCACGCACTGATGTTCAACCTTGCCGGGGATATGATGAAAGAAATCGGATTTGATTTCCTTTTCAGCGGCGAAGTGCTGGGTCAGCGCCCCATGTCTCAGACCATGAATTCTCTCCGTTATGTGGAAAAACAATCCGGCTTTGACGGCTATATTTTGCGACCCTTGAGTGCGAAAAATCTTCCGATAACCATTCCCGAACAACAAGGACTGGTAAACAGGGACATGCTTCTCGGCCTATCCGGAAGATCTCGAAAGCCTCAAATAAAACTCGCCAAAGAATTCGGAGTCACGAGCTATCCGTCCCCAGCCGGCGGGTGTCTCCTTACGGACAAAGGATATGCATCGCGGCTCAAAGACCTTTTTGAACACCAGGAAACATATTCCGAACGAGAGCTCCATCTTTTAAAACATGGGCGACATCTTCGGTTAGACAAGGCCACAAAAATAATTGTTGGACGAACCCAAAAAGATAATGACTGTATAAATCAATATTACGATGGAAATATGGACACCATTATAAAAGTAAAAACTTTTCCGGGCCCCATTGTTTTGATGCCGAACGGTGGTAGAAATGAAATGCGGATACTTGCGGCTTCCATATGTGCAGGATACAGCAAGGCTCCGGAAATCACACCGGTTGAAGTTTTGGTGACCACTCCTGAAGGAAATGAGACAGTTCGAGTCATCGGTGTCCCGCCCAAAGACATCAAGCATTTTTTGATACAGTAAATAATCAGGAAAGCTGGAAAAGTTTTATTATCACGAAAGCACGAAAAAGATAATGATAAAGCTTGTTAATCCTGTTTGTTAGAATTTTTTAATATCGTTTGATAGATAACAGATATGAGGACAAATAGCTAAAAATCATCGTCTTCATAATAATTATCTTCATAATCTGGATATTGTTCCGGCGAATCACCAACTTTTTTTGTGATTTTGGGGTACCCCTTTTGGCCAGATGCATCTTCAATTTTTAAAACACTTAGTTCATGCCACCAATCATCCCCAAAATCAAAAAGGTAGTAGAATTTATCCTTTTCATCTAAATTTAAGTCCCGAATTTTCGTCTTTTCAGCGTTGCGTCTTTTCTTATGTGCGAAGCCGGAAAGATCTTCCAAGTTCATGGGGTGAGTTATTTCAGGATAGTCGTAGATATACTGCGTATTCTTTATCGCTTTTCCCGTCAGAAAGAACGAATAAAGGTGTTCATCATACCTGTCAAACGCCTCAAAAATGGCATTATGCAAATCCGCTAAGCTCTGATTTTCAAGAATTTCGATATTTCTATAGATTCTTTTTTTATAAAACAGAGCTACTTTAATACAATAAACTTTCAATCTGATATCCTTTCAAATTTTAATGTTAATAACTGGGTTGACCGGTGCTGGCTTGCCGTTCAAGATATTGAATTTCCGGGATGTCCATGGGTTCATTGGATTCCACCTGCTGGCCCAAAAACCGATATTTTTATTTTAATCTGATGTTCGGCATTTTTATGCGGTTGTGCGAGACATTTCCTGGTATGAGAATTCCCAAAGTTCAGCATTATCTTTTGCATGTTCTATTGTCATACTCACGATGTTACCTTTAGTATCAATGTCTATATAGATATTTTCACTTATCTCTTTAGTCTCATGGACTTCTTTGTCTGTGAATTCGACGTGAGCAGTATCCGTATCTGAAAAATATTTCACTTTCATGATTTATTCCTCCTTGTATGATCTATCGAAGAATGCGTTATGAACCGTTTCGCCATCATCGAGCAAGATAACCCTCAAGTATTTTCCTGCTTCTGATATTTTAGCCCATTTCCTGATTCTGCCGTCTGATTGGATTTCTACCTTCTCAGGGTTCTCAATAACTGATTTTATCCAATCCTCTTTGATTTTGGAACGATCCGGCCGGCCATGGCGGTATAGTTGTTTTTGTTGAGGATATCCCCGACATTGAGGATTACGGATGCTTCAGGTCGCTTAAGTCAGGTTCTTTTTATTCGACCGATCATCCTGTTGTCTTTTCATCGAATTTAAGACCTTGCAATACGTCACCCTGGCTTCACCGGGCCCATAAAAATCTTCCAGAACCGATACCTGCCGGTATCTTCGGTTCTCGTAGAAAGCCCGGGTACTGGCGTACTGAGGGCGTTGAGACGTTTCCGCATAGATTCGCGTTCCGCCGGCCTCTTGAACCAGACGCTCGATTTCTTTCAACAGCCGTTTCCCCAGGCCTCTACCCTGAAAGTCCGGATGAACCGCAATCCAGTATAAGTCGTAGCTGGCGACCGTACAGGGAATGGGACCGAAACAACCATATCCGGCCAAACGGCCATAAGATTCTGCCAAAACAAAATGATAACCGCTGGCAGGTCCCTTTGACAGCCGTTCTTTTACCAGTTCCTCGGCCACATCCACTTCGGTCGGATAAAAGAAACCGGTAACCTCCACCAACCGGCGAATCCTTTCGGGATCGTCCGGCTCCAGGTCGTAACGAAACTTGACGCCATGGAGAAAATCCAAGCGCAGTTCACCCTTTGGGAATCCGTAAACGGCTTCTGCCAAACCCTTGAAAAAGCGCAGGGCGTTGGTTCCCAAGGTCCGATTCCTATATCCGCCCTCCTGGACGACCACCGTCGGAAGTCCCAATTCCCCGATCATTCGACCGTTCGCCTCAAAATCCTTGGACGTCAGGGACCACGTTCCGGTGGGATCTCCCTTGCCCGTATCCAGGCCCAGTGCCACCACGAGAAAATAAGGATCAAACTGCACTATCCTGCGAATGGCCTTGGCCAGGGCTTGACGATATTTTTTACCATCCACCGCTTCGGACAGGGGAAGATTCAGGTTAAAACCGTCACCGTCGCCGTCTCCCCGCTCATCATCGAATCCCGAAAAATAGGGATAAGCAAATTTCGGGTGCCCGTGAATGGAAACCGTCAGCACATCCGATCGCCGATAGAAGATGTCCTGCTGGCCGTTGCCGTGATGATAATCGATATCCAGAATGGCAACTTTTCCAAAATCAGAAAGGTGTTGGGCTGCGGTGGCGGCATTGTTGAAATAGCAAAAGCCCCCAAAAGAATTTCGTTCGGCATGGTGGCCCGGCGGCCGGACCAGAGCATAAGAGACGCGCCGGCCTTCCAGGATCTCACGGGCCGCCGTCAGCGCGCAATCCACACCTCGACGTGCGGCAACATAAGCATTCCGATTAATGGGGGTAAAGGTGTCGATACAGTAATATCCCGAAAGAACCGAGGGTTCCTTTGGCGGACGGGTCTTGTTTCGAACAGGAAACACATAAGGATAAAGAGATTTTCCTTCGGGCACCTCCTCACAGGCCCGTTTGAGATAACGGACGAACCGGTCGTCATGAACCGCAAAGAGGTGTTTGTCCGGAAAACTTTTGGGTTTGATGCTGGCAAAAATTCCGGATTTTTCCAGTTTTTCCAAGATACTGCGCACTCTGACCGGAGATTCCACATATCCACGTTCATGGACATGATGGACGGCGTGACGGTCCGTGACCACCAACCCGATCTGTTCCAGGGACTGGCTTTTGACCTGTGGCTGGACTGCCTCGGGTTTGACATACCTGTGGGGTCTGAGTTGTATCGGATTGTCTCGAACGGACTTGACGACCTTTTCCACATATTTGGTGGGGCAATAGTCAGCATACTTTCGCTCAAGGATGGCCCGCACCACCTTTCGAACATAGGCCGAATCCGGAAGTTTGGGCTGTCCCAGCCCGTCATGGACCAGATGCGGCATACAGGAATCGCCGGGTGTCACCGGCGTTTCATAGGCCGTATTCACAATGGGACGGGCGCCGTACCGTTCATAAAACCTGAGCCGTGCACGATTTTCCTTGAGCAGCGCCTCATCCGGACAGGCTTCTCGGTCGTCCGGCAGGCACTCAAAAAAAAGACCCCTTGCCTTGAAATCCACAGCTTCCTGCCGAATCGTGTCATAAATGGCACTGCCGAGTCCACCCCTGGTTTTTCCGCTGGCCGTGGCGATCCAGTCTAAATAACAAAAGTTGATTTCGGGTTCATATAATAGTAACGCAAACCCTAAAACACGCTTGTGAAAGTTTTCTGCCACAAACAGGATAGACCGAAATTGATGTTTAAAGGGGTTGCGGAGCTTTTCTCCGATCTGATCGATCTCTTCTCGAGGAACCTCATTGAAACGCGTCCCTAAAATGTCTTTGACCTGTTTCAAGGCTTCCTTGTTTCGAGGGAGAATGTCGTCATAAATACGCCGGATACGAAGCATGAATCACCTCCTTTGGGTCGAGATTCCGTTCATTGCGATGCTTTCAATGGCGCGAACAAAGGTTATTCCGGATTGATTAACCGCCGCAGCGAACCCGGCATCCGGAGAAAGACAGGGGTTGGCGTTGACTTCGAGAATCCATGGACGACCCTGTAAATCCACGCGAAAATCGATTCGGGCATACCCATTCAATCCGAAAACCTCCCAGCAACGGATCGCCAGATTTTTCAGCTTTTGAAGAAGGGATGCGTCGGATGAGGGAAAGTCGAACCGTCTGGGGGTGTGATGATATTCGTAGGACGAGCTATCCCACTTTGCCCGATATCCCACGATGGTTAGTTTTTGCGTACCGTAGTTTTCGAAAATGATTTCCGCCGGATGAAGCACTTGAATCTCCGCAGCACCTTCAAGAATCGAGAGATTGAATTCCCGCCCTTCGACGAACACCTCGGCAAAGCAGCTCCCTCCAAGTTTCGGGGCTCGCTCTTTAAGAATTTGATGCAAGGCTTCAAGGCCCTTATTTTCGACGGGCTCATCATCGTCCAAACCCAGGGAACCATGCTCCCATGTAGATTTTACCAGCCAGCGTTCACTTTCCGCTGAGAGCAATTTTTGGTTAACGAACGGCAAATCGCAAGGACTGGGACCAATCCACGCCGGGGTGGGGAGCCCTGCCAAGACCATTCGTTCCTTTGCCAGCCCCTTGTGGGAGGTAACAAAAATGGACTCTGTACACGACCCTGTGTAAAATGTCCCCATGGCATCCAGAAGACACGGAAACAAATGGATCAACCGGCCTTGGCCATCCAGAGATTCTACTAAATTAAATACCAGGCGGGGTTCATAGGCCTGCAGTCTATCTTTTATGTCTGAAAGGTTCAGGGTGCACGGCATTTGAACGACGTCGTGGCCCAGTTCCTTCAGTGCCTTGGAGAGGGCCTCAGCCTGGACCAGGACATCCTGTTCATCCGGGCGGTCCTCCGGCCCTGTCGCGTTGTGAACGATAGCGATACGCATCAGGTTTCTTTCCTTTCGATTCTCTTAAAGGCCAATGCAAGAATGCGTTCAATCAAAACCTCATAAGAAAGGGGAATTCCTTTGCAGATAATCGGGAGATCCGAATGGTCCGGGTGCAACCCGGCCAGGGGATTGATCTCCAAAAAATAAGGTTGACCGGCCTCATCGCACCGGATATCCACGCGACCCGCATCCCGGCAACCCAAAACCTGCCAGGCGCTGAGGGCGATGTCTTCAGTTTTTCGGATCAACGGTTCTGCTGAGGATCGAACCGAACGATATTGAACCAGTTCTTCGCAACGCTCCTTATTGACGTAAGAATATACTCCCGCTTCAGCTCCGGCCAGCAAGATCACCTCAATGGTGCCCAAGACCTCGGCATCCGTTCCTGTCCCGATAATTCCAACGGTAAATTCCCTTCCGGAAAGATAACGCTCCACCAGAACCGGTTGGTGGTAGGTACGTCCCAAGGCCCCACAGGCCGAGGCCAGATCACGGCGGTGATGAATTATTGAATGAGGGCTTACCCCTTTTCCCGTACCTTCGGCCACCGGCTTGATAAAATAAGGCGGGGGAAAGGTCACCAGCATTTCGTCACCCTCTTTTTCCACCACGCAAAAATCGGATGTTGGAATCTTAGCATCCCGGATGACCCGTTTGGTCATTCCCTTGTGAAGGGTCAGGCTCATAACCAGCGGATCCGAGAAGGTGTAGGGAATGTTATATACGTCCAGAATCGCCGGTACCTGAGCTTCCCGGCCAATACCGTTTATTCCCTCGGCAATGTTAAAGACCAGATCCCAGCGGTTTCCCCGGGCCAGTCGATCTATGAGCCTGCGGACATTCCCAATGCGATCCGTTGTATGCCCCAGTCCCTTGATGGCGGTTTCGAGAGCGTCAATGGTGTCTTCCCGGTCGAATTCGGCTGTTGCCAATTCGTCATAGCCGGCAGCCAGGTAGTCGGTACGCAGATCATAGGTCAAACCGATCTTCATAACTGCAAATCTCCTTTTTCCATAATTTCCTGGTAGAGCAGGTGATGCCAATGCTCGGCCTCGCCCTGGCGAAAACCTTGAATCGTTTGTTCCAGGGGTCTGCCGGGCGGCAATAGGTGTACGGGACACTCCGGCGCCAGGTCCGGATAGAAGCCCTTGGCATTATAAAGATGCGGGTGCAGCCGGCAAATCAGAGGACGAACCTCCAAAGGGAGGATACACCCCGCGGAGTTCAAAAACAGGCACCTGCCTGAAGACTCCCGTTTGACGACACGGCGTGTTCCATCGGGTTGAAACACTTGGCGATCCCATTTCGGATCATCGGATTGATCCCTGTAAGCATCTGTAGCGCAACGACGAAATTCATAAAAATCGAGCTTCTTTGTGAAATTGAAGATCCGTCGCACATCACCCATTGTTACGAAAATATCCGTCTCGACGCAACAGGTTTTGCCCTGACAGGCGCACAAGGCGCATAAAATATCGTTATTGGTCATATTGAATTCTCCACACGCACCCATGGTTGTTGAATCGAACATTACAATCCTGGTCCTTTCCGAATACACAAAAGCCTTAAATACAAAAGACTTGCCGGAGGCAAGCCTTGAGATTTTCGGAATCACGTAATTATCCGGTATAAGCACGATGGTCGGATGTCGGAAACATCCGGGCCTATAACCCGGTGAACGCTTCGCTCGGACTTCATCGAAAATGATGATTATTTCAACGGAGTTTCCTCAACTTTTTCATGGACCACGGGGCGATACGCCAGCGACGGCAAAATGCGCTGCTGCGGGTCCGGATACTGAAAAGTTTTACCTTCATAGTTGCGCAGAAACCACTCCGAACCGTCGCGACCCATGACATACTCGGGCATTACGGGAATCTTGCCGCCTCCCCCTGGGGCATCGATCACATAAGTGGGAATGGCATAGCCGCTGGTAAAACCTCTCAATCCTCTGATGATTTCCAATCCTTTCTCTACGGACGTTCGAAAATGTGAAGATCCTGAAATGGGATCACATTGATACAGATAATAGGGTCTCACCCTCATCTTCAGCAAGTGGTGCACCAGTTCCGTCATGGTATTGACGGTGTCGTTAATCCCCGCCAAAAGCACCGTCTGGGAGTTTAGGGGGATACCGGCATCCGCCAGCATGGCACAGGCCCGATAGGATTCCGGCGTGCATTCGTCCGGATGGGTGAAATGAAGACTCATCCATATCGGATGATGTCGCCTCAGCATTCGAACCAACTGAGGCGTGATGCGCTGGGGCAATACAGCCGGAACTTTCGTCCCGATGCGCACAATCTCAACATGGGGTATCTGCCGCAGTTTTGTTAGAATCCAATTGAGGCGATCATCATTCAACGTCAATGGATCTCCTCCGGAAATGAGAACGTCCCGGATCTTAGTGTCGGCCCGGATATACTCCATGGCCTTTTCCAGGCGATCCCGGTTAGGGTATATTCTGCCATGCCCGACAACCCGTGATCGTGTGCAATACCGGCAGTAAGTAGAACAAAAATCAAGCGCAAGCAAAAGAACTCTGTCCGGGTACCGATGGACAAGCCCCGGCACAGGACTCTGACGATCTTCGCAAAGGGGGTCGTCGGCTTCTTCGGGGGCCTTAAAAAATTCATGGACTGTGGGAACCACCGTTCGTCTCAAAGGAGAATCAGCGTCTTCCCGGGAGATAAGGCTCATATAGTAGGGCGTTATCCCCAAGGGCAGTTTGACCGATAAATTCCCCAAAGCGTCCGTCTCCTCTGTTGAAAGGGTTAAAAACCGACGGAGCTGAAGGATCGTATGTATTCGATGACTGATCTGCCAGTGCCAGTTATGCCATTCCTTGTCATTTACAGCCGGAAAGAACTTACGTCGGAATGCCTTGGTTTTTTCGGATGTTTTGGGTTGTCGTTTAACGGCAAAGGGTATAACGACCGCCGTTTGCCGGGGAGTAATGATTTCCTGGGGGTTGGGTTGAAGGTTGGTTAATGTTAGAAGTCTACCTGGAGGTTCTTCACAATCCTCCTGAATTTCATCTTGGTGCGCAACCTTATGGCATTGTATAAGCGATGTTCCCTCATCCATTTCTTTTGCCTCCTTTATTAAGAAGTTAAAAAATATTATGATTTACTCTAATATCATCTTTTAAAAAATCAAGATATTTTTTGACACTTTTTCATTTTTTTTAAAAAAAATTCGGGGGTCTGGATATTGCTGATACATTCTATCGGTCTAGAAAATTTGTTTATTAAGGAAAAAAATATTCGGATGAGAGGAAAAATCATGTGCGGATGAGAATAATGTCGGATTTAATCCGGTATCGGATTTGCGCTAAGTTGCCCGCAGGCCGCAGAAATATCCCGCCCCTTGCTGTGCCGGATAATGGCGGTATAATTGTTTTTGGTGAGGATATCCCTGAAATTGAGGATTACGGAATCTTCAGATCTATCAAATCTGCATTCCTTAAAGGTATTAAAAGGGATAAGATTTATCTTTGCCCGTATCGGTCTCAGCAACCTGACCAGGCGTTTTGCATCTTCTTCGGAATCATTGATCCCTTTGATTAGAATATATTCAAACGTGATTCTTTGCCGGGGCATCAGGGGGTAGTTTGCGCAGGCCTTGAGAAGGCGTTCAATGGGGTAATTTCGATTGATGGGCATCAGCATGTCCCGGGTTTTGTTCTCGGTGGCATTTAATGATATGGCCAGATTAACGCTCGTTTCACGCCCTAAAGCGGAAAGCTTGGGAACAAATCCTGCTGTTGAAACCGTCAGCCTGCGGCTTGAAAATCCAAGTCCGACATCACTATCGATAATGGTGTTAATTGCACCGACAACATTGGAATAATTGGCCAAAGGCTCACCCATCCCCATCATTACGATATTGGTGAGACGTTTTGAGTCACCGATGTCATATGCAACATCGCGAACTTGTGCGATGATTTCGCCTTTTGTGAGATTTCTTGCAAAGCCGGCCCTGGCGGTGAGACAAAATCGGCAACCTTGCGCACAGCCGACCTGGCTCGATATGCAAAGTGTATAATGATCCTTTTCCGGAATGAGCACACTTTCAATATATTTGCCGTCACCGAGTTTAAACAGATATTTCTTCGTACCATCCTGCGAGGTTTCGATGCGCGCCTTTTCAAGCCGTTTGATGGAAAAATGGTGTGAAAGTCTTTCTCTGATCTCCTTTTTTATATCGGTCATCACGTCGAACGTATCGGTTTGTTGAAGATAGACCCATTTTAGGATCTGATTGGCACGATAAGGTTTGATATCTCTTAATTTAAGCCATAAAATAAGGTCATCTCTTGTGAGTTCTTTGATATCTGTTTTTGGTAATATAGCGCTCATGTGCTGAAATGATAGGGCGTAAATTCAACGTATCAATAATTTTTAGCTAAAATCGTTTTATGATTTTATTAAATCTTGACATAGCATTATTTTACGATTACATTCAAGGATTTTAAAATTCAGATTTCATTGGTACTTTTATGTTTGATAATTTAAGTGACAGACTAAATATAATATTTAAAAAGCTCAAGGGGCACGGTAAATTAACGGAAAAAAATATCGAGGAGGGACTCCGGGAAGTCAGGATGGCCCTTCTCGAGGCCGATGTTCACTACGGCGTCGTAAAAAGTTTTATTTCCGGCATTAAGAAACGTTCCCTTGGTCAGGAAGTCATGTCGAGCCTGACTCCCGGTCAGCAGGTAATAAAAATAGTCAACGATGAACTGACCGAACTGATGGGGGGCAAGATTGAAGACTTGGATCTTTCCGGTTCTGTGCCTGTATCGATAATGCTGGTAGGACTTCAGGGCTCTGGCAAAACCACAACAGCCGGTAAACTTGCTGTTTTTTTGAGAAAAAAGGGAAGAAAACCTTACCTGGTCCCGGCAGATATTTACCGGCCGGCAGCCATTGATCAACTTCAAAAGCTGGGCCAGCAATTGTCTGTTCCGGTATTCCCTTCCAGTGTGGAGATGAATCCTGTGCAAATTTGCCAGGACGCCCGAACCGCGGCGCACCAAACAGGATGCGACATCGTAATCATCGATACGGCCGGGCGGTTGCATATAGACGAAGCATTGATGGATGAACTTTGCCGTATCAAAGATGCGGTAAACCCTTCCGATATTCTCCTGGTCGCTGACGCCATGACAGGTCAGGACGCCGTAAATATTGCCAAATCGTTTAACAACGCCGTTGATATCGGGGGCGTTGTTCTTTCCAAGATGGATGGTGATGCCCGTGGCGGAGCAGCCCTGTCGATCAAATCGATCACCGATAAACCGATAAAGTTTATCGGTGTCGGTGAAAAACTGAGTGATCTGGAGCCGTTTCACCCTGACCGGATGGCTTCCAGGATACTTGGAATGGGCGACGTCCTTACCATGATCGAAAAGGCCCAATCCGTCGTTGACGAAAAAAAAGCAGCCGAGCTCGAAAAAAAGCTAAGAAAAAATGAATTTACACTGGAAGACTTTCGTGATCAAATGGTTCAGATAAGGAAAATGGGCTCCATGTCTGATCTGCTGGGTATGATTCCGGGCATGAGCAAAATGAAGCAGCTCAAAAATCTTGAAGTTGACGATAAAGAATTTATAAAGATTGAAGCGATCATCAATTCCATGACACCCCAGGAACGGCGTCAGCATGCATTAATCAAAGGAAGTCGCCGAAAAAGAATTGCTAAAGGGAGCGGAACCAGTGTACAGGATATAAATAAGTTGCTTAAGAATTATACTCAGATTTTGAGAATGATAAAACAAATAAATAAAGGCGGCATACGCGGGATTGGTCCGGGCATGCCCTCATTTTGAAGGAGAAATTTATATGTCAGTTAAAATCAGACTGGCCAGATACGGTGCAAAGAAAAAACCTTTTTATCGAATCATTGTGGCTGATAGTAAATCCCCTCGCGATGGAAGATTCCTGGAAAATGTCGGCACGTACAATCCCTTGCCGGACCCACCCGAGGTGGTTCTAAAACAAGAGAGAATCAAATACTGGATTGATCAGGGTGCAATTCCCACAGACACTGTAAAAAGCCTTTTGAAAAAAGAAGGTTTTTTTGCTAAACTTACATAGTATCTTTGCCTCTAATTCTCAATAGCCAACAAAGGAGAAGGAGCTATGAAAGAGCTGATCAAATATATCGCACAAGCGCTGGTTGATCGTCCGGAACTGGTTGAAGTTTCAGAGGTAGAAGGTAACCAGACATCGGTATTAGAACTCAAGGTAGCCAAAGAGGATTTGGGAAAGGTGATCGGAAAACAGGGTCGGACAGCACGGGCCATGCGAACCATATTGAGCGCCGCTTCTGCCAAACTCAAAAAGCGATCTGTTCTTGAAATCATCGAATAGTATCGCGGGAAAAAGTCGGTTTCTTGCTGTTGGAAAGATCGTTGGCGCCCATGGCGTAAAAGGAAACCTCAAGATCTGTTCTTACGCTGAGTCCGTTTCTGTTTACAAGCCGGGCGGTTCGATCATTGTAAGACGCGCCGGGAATATTGAAATAAACCATACGATCAAATGGGCCAAACCTCACGGTAAATCCATTCTTCTATCATTTAAAGATATTGAGAACCGTAATGCGGCTGAAACCCTGGTCGGTTCCGAGCTTTTCATTGAACGGACGGCGCTTCCTGAGCTCAAAGAAGGGGTTTATTATTGGGTTGACATAATTGGTCTCTCGGTTTTTACAGCCGATAATCGGTACATCGGCCATGTTGAATCGATAATGGCCACCGGCAGCAATGACGTTTATGTCGTTAAAGATCCGAATAAAGAAAACAATAATGAAATCCTGATCCCGGCAATTGAATCGGTGGTTTTAGACATAGATTTTGAGCATAAGCGAATACGGGTGGATTTACCCGAAGGATTGTGAAAGAAAAAAGGATGAATTTCATCGTCCTAACGATTTTTCCGCAAATGTTTACCCCTTTTTGGGAACACGGAATCATTAGAAAAGCGATCGATCAGCATAAAATTAGTACTTCAGCAATAGATATCAGAGAGTTTGCGGAAGGAAGGCACCGCACCACGGATGACAGACCATACGGCGGGGGCTGCGGGATGATCATGAAGCCCGAACCACTGGCCGGTGCCATACAGACAGCAACAAAAATTGCACCCTTTTCGAAAAGGATACTGCTGACTCCTCAAGGTCGACGCTTTGACCAGAACGTCGCCCATGAATTTTCATCATCAAAAGGACTCATTCTGATTTGCGGCCGTTACGAAGGTGTAGATGAACGGATCTGCCACGATTTCATCGATGATGAAATTTCCATTGGTGATTACATCCTTACAGGGGGTGAGCTGGCTGCCATGGTGGTCATTGATGCGGTTACCCGGCTTATTCCCGGAATACTTGGCGGTAAGGACTCGGCTGATCAGGATTCATTTTCAGATAGCGTTTTAGAATATGCTCAATATACACGGCCCAGAACCTTTGAGGGGCATGAAGTTCCTGAAGTTCTGTTGTCGGGTAACCATAAAGAAATCGAGAAATGGAGGCTTGAAACATCGCTGATACGTACATTTCTGAAACGGCCGGACTTGCTGGAGAACAAAGCCCTGAGCAAACAGGAGATTGAAATTCTGAAAAAATGGCGTATGGATATTGAAAAAATCATACACAACCAATCTTTATATAGCCCTGGTGCATTATCCGGTAGTCAATAAGAACGGCAAAATCATCGCATCCGCGGTAACAAACCTTGATTTGCACGATATATCGAGATCAGCAAGGACATATGGCGTCAGAGCTTTTTATGTGGTTACGCCCCTCTCTGACCAGAAAGAACTGGTTGAAAAAATTGTGTTGCACTGGTTAGAAGGGACGGGCGCCAGATATAATCCAAAACGTAGAGAAGCACTGGAGCTGATCTCAATTAAAGATTCTCTGGATGAAGTGATAGAACATGTCCGGGAAAATACCGGAGATTCTCCCAAAACGGTCGTCACCAGCGCCGGTCACAGCCCTCGTAATATTAGTTTTAAGCGTTTTGGTGAAATGTTGCAGGATGGCACCCTTTATCTTTTAATATTGGGTACCGGCTGGGGGCTTTCGGAAAATTTTATGGCTGAGGCCGACTACGTCCTCAATCCGATTTTAGGAAATACGGATTACAATCACCTGGCTGTTAGGTCTGCCGCCGCCGTTATTCTTGACCGACTTTTTGGGAAAAAAGAATGAAAGCCGATAGGAAATTCAACAACGCTGGAAATCGTAAGTCATGAAGAAACAGCGAATGTGTGACGTTTATATAAATTTGAATTAACTTGTTATTTTGGAGATTAATATGGAAAGGGTTAAACAGATACAAAGAGAAATAATGCGGATGGATCTGCCCAGTTTTGCCCCAGGCGATACAGTTAAAGTTCATGTAAAGATAACAGAAGGGGAAAAAGAACGTATCCAGGCTTTCCAGGGAGTTGTGATCAGTAAACGAGGCGGCGGAGCCGACGCGACATTCACTGTTCGGAAGGTTTCATACGGCATTGGAGTTGAACGTATTTTTCCACTGCACTCTCCTGTAATCGATAAAATTGAGGTCATTAATTACGGTCGCGTCCGCCGGTCAAAAATTTATTATTTGCGCAAATTAAGGGGCAAAGCGGCAAGACTAAAAGAGCGTCGTATCAATTAATCGGAAACATATTCAATCTGCTATTTTACGAGATTTCATGGGACGAAATCTGTGGTTGTTCGAAAGAAAAGCTTTTCAAAAAGGCTTTTCAAGAATTGCAGGTATTGATGAAGCCGGCCGGGGACCTTTGGCCGGTCCGGTTGTTTCTGCGGCAGTTATTCTGCCTTTTTCTTTTCAGGTTCCCGGAATATCCGATTCAAAAAAATTAACGCCTAAAAAGCGCGGGTATCTCTACGAAAAGATTTATGACTTTGCCGTTTCCGTCGGGATCGGAATCATCGACCCTTTGGAAATCGACCGCATCAACATCCTTCAAGCCGCTCTCGCATCCATGACCATGGCAGTTGAAAATCTTGTCCCTCAGCCGGATTGCCTTCTTATTGACGGCACGTTTATGATTTCGTCAGTTCTGCCGCAGGAGCCGATACCCAAAGGTGATGATTGCAGCATTTCCATTGCTGCTGCATCAATCGTCGCAAAGGTAACCCGTGACAGGTTGATGGAAAGGTACCATCAGGATTACCCTCAGTTCGGATTTTTCAACCACAAAGGATACCCCACAAGATCGCACAAGGAAGCGATTCGGAGATTCGGCTGCTGCCCGATTCACAGAAGAAGCTTTAAAGGGGTTAAGGAACATCTGTAACCCTTTGTCGACAAATTAAATCTCTGCTCTCAATTTCCAAAAATGATAACGGTGCTATAAGATGCTCAATCAGCGACAGGAATTCGGCAAAGAAAGTGAGTCGCTGGCCGTGCGGCATCTTAAAAAAAACGGGTATAAAATTTTAGAGCAGAATTACCGCAACAAGCTTGGTGAAATAGATATTATTGCCAAAGAAAAGGGAACCCTGGTTTTTGTTGAAGTCAAAGCCAGAAGGACCCCTTTTTTCGGAAATCCCAAATGGGCGGTAACATTCAAAAAACAACGCAAAATCTCCATGGTTGCCCTTTACTATCTCAAATCCACCAAACAGACCCATATCAAAGCAAGATTCGATGTTGTTGCCCTCAGTTGGGCAGAAGACAATCCTCAGATAGAGATTATCAAAAATGCCTTTGAACTCGCCTACGGATAAAACACAAAATACTCCGGGGGCAGGCACACTTTATGTGGTGGCTACTCCCATCGGAAACTTGGATGATATCACTGTAAGGGCGTTGAATATCTTCAGACAGGTCGATCTAATCGCTGCGGAAGATACCCGACACACAGGAAAGCTGCTGAAGCATCATCATATCAAGTGCCGCCTGATTTCTTATCATGAGCATAATGAACCAGAAAGAACGCCGCTTTTGGTTGAACGAATGAAATCCGGATCATCCATAGCGCTGGTATCGAATGCCGGCACGCCCACAGTTTCGGACCCGGGATATATGCTTCTTCAAAGCGCTGTTAAAAACAGTATAAGGGTTGTGCCCATTCCCGGCGCTTCTGCCGTGGTTGCCGCCCTCAGTATTTCCGGGTTGCCAACGGATTCTTTTATTTTCATCGGGTTTTCTCCAAAGAAAAAAACAAGACGACTGAAGCAACTTCAAGAACTTGCCGATGAAAAAAGGACCCTTATATTTTATGAAAGTCCGGGACGTATTTCGGCTTTTTTGAATGAAATCAAGGAGATTATGGGAGACAGATACAGCGTGCTTTGCAGAGAGATGACCAAACTCCACGAAGAGTTTTTGCGGGGCCGTTTGTCCGAACTGATAGAAGCATTGTCCCGTCGTCCGGCTGTTAAGGGCGAATGCACCCTCCTTGTGAAAGGCTGTGATGAAAATAAAGAAGTTTCTCAGGAAATTGTTCGCGCCGAATTGATTGAAGCACTGAATAGGAAGGGGAGTAAAATATCCGAGATTTCCAGAATTGTTGCCAAAAAATACGGCCTTTCGAAGAACAAGGTGTATGATGAAGCGTTGAGGCTGAAGGCGCAAATCTCAAAGCTCAAAGAAAATGATGTTTTATATACTGTTAAGAAATAGAAGTGCGGGGCTGAGTTATTTTGAGCAATATCGAACCTCAAAAATCACGCATTCAAAGACAAACGATTCATCCGGTCATTCTTGTTGTTCCGGATAAAAAGCGGCAGCTAACGGGCAGAGAAAAAGTTTCCTTTCTCAGCAGGCATGCCAGAAGGGCGCTGGAAATATCCGCACAAAAAAACAGGATTCAACTCGGTGATCTTAAAAAAGATGAAAGTGGTGTTCCTTTGCCCTTTAACGGAAATTACTGGTCTGTAACCCATAAGACCGGATATGTCGCAGGCGTCATTGCCCGGGAAAGGATCGGCATTGATTTGGAGAAAATTCGCCCCGTCAATGAAGCGCTGTTCAGAAAAACAGCCCATGACAAAGAATGGGCGATTTCAGATACCGACAAAACCGTCCTTTTTTTCCGATACTGGACGTCCAAAGAATCCGTACTCAAGGCTTCCGGCACCGGCATCCGGGATTTGCTACAATGCCGCATTGAACGGATCATCGACGATAACGTTCTTGTCATAAATTACAAAGAGCAACATTGGTATATCGAGCATTTTTATTTCAACGGACATATTGCATCGGTTGTAAAAAACAATGTTGATGTTGAATGGTCGGTTTTCACAGACACTTCTTTGCTCATTCCATAAACAAGGAGGATTTCATGACTGCTCCGGCCCTAAGAGACGCAGCTGCTGAAATGTTTAAACCTTTTCAGGATGAAGTGTTAAAACGCCATAAAGATCAAATTCATTCCATAACCATTACCGGAAGTGCACTGACCGATGATTTCGATCCTGTAATATCAGATGTCAATTCCGTGCTTGTTCTTCATTCAATGGATTTGAAATTTCTTGAACTTCTGGCGCCGCTGGGGAAAACCTTCGGCAAAAAAAGAATTGCATCACCGCTGATTATGACGCCCGGATACATCATGAATTCTCTTGATGTATTCCCCGTGGAATTTTTGAACATAAAACTGCTTCACAAAACAACATTTGGAGAAGATCTCTTTCAGTCCCTTGAAATCGATCGATCCGATCTCAGGCTGCAGAGCGAAAGAGAGCTGAAAGTAAAATTGATCGGGCTCAGACAGGGTTATCTTTCTTCTTCCGGTGACACCAAAATTCTAACGGACATGTTTACCGGCACAGTTTCAGGATACATTCCTCTTTTCAGAGGCATTATCCTTATTTTAGGAAAGGAACCTCCTATAAATAATGACAAGGTGTTAACTGTTCTCGAAGAAATCACCGGTGTTGATACCCGTGTATTCAAAACGGTTTTAATACAAAAGAAGCAAAAAGGAAAACTCACGATAAAACAGCTGAACGCTATTTTTGAAGACTATTATGCCGCAATCGAAAAACTGGGAGATATTACGGATGGTATTCAAAAATAGACGTCTATCGTTAATAACCGGCGTCTTTATTTTATTTCTGGTTGTATCTTCTGTGCAGCCGGCAGATATCCCGGAAACGCCGTCGAGATATGTGGTTGACCTTGCCGGCGTTGTCGATGATGCTACGGAAACCAGACTCAACGGTTATCTTCAGGAGCTTGAACAGAAGACAACCGCCCAGTTGGTAATCCTGACCATAAATCAACTTGAGGGAGAATCCATCGAAGATTTTTCACTAAGAATTGCCCATGACAAATGGAAGCTCGGTCAAAAGGGAAAGGACAACGGCGTGCTGCTTTTGATTGCCTTAAAAGACCGAAAGTACAGGATCGAGGTCGGTTACGGGCTGGAGGGGGTGCTTCCGGACAGCCTCGTCGGCAGCCTGGGCCGGGATTTGTTGGTACCTTATTTTAGAACGGGTGACTACTCAAACGGTATTTTTGCTGCAGCCATTGCATTGGTCGATACCATTGCCAAAGATGCCGGGGTTAAAATAGAAGGAATGCCCTCGATAAAATATCGCACTCAGCCGTTAGAAAAAGGCCAACCCATCGACCCCATTTCCACCATAGTCGGCATCATATTTCTCATTATCATGGGGATACTGTTTATTAAAAACCCGAGAGCATTTCTGCTGTTTCTTTTGTTCTCTTCCATGGGCGGCAGAAGAGGCTCATGGGGCAGCGGTGGTGGATTCGGTGGTGGGGGATTCGGCAGTTTCGGCGGTGGTGGCGGCGGCGGATTCGGTGGTGGGGGTGCCTCCGGAGGATGGTAGTTAAAAGATTCGAAACCCGGGTTATCTCTCTTGAAGTTTTTTTATCATCAGTATTATATTGAAATCTGTTCTTTCTTTACGATCCTTTAACCACGAGTTTACACGGTTTGAAAAAAAGTATCATCCATGGAGCGATTGAACAAATTAAAACATCCCGACACTTCAAACAACTAAGTTTTATAATATTTACCTATTATATCGGAGGATCATTATGACAAAACAGATGAAAACCATACTCATTGTCGTGGGAATCGTTGTATTGATCGGGTTTATGGCGTTCGGCAAAATTATCGCCGGTTACAACCAGGTCATTGCCATGGATGAAGATGTCAAGGGAAAATGGGCACAGGTGGAAAACCAGTTAAAGAGAAGATACGATCTGATTCCCAATCTGGTTGAAACGGTAAAAGGTTATGCAAAGCACGAAAAAGAGCTGTTCGAAAATATTGCACAAGCCAGAACACTATACTTTCAGGCCAAGGATGTAAAAGAAAAAATTAACGCTTCAAACCAGCTTGAAGGTGTGCTCTCAAGGCTTCTTTTGCTTCAGGAAAGATATCCCGTACTAAAGGCCAATGAATCGTTTCTCAAACTGCAGGACAGTCTGGAAGGAACTGAGAACCGGATTTCAGTGGAACGAAAACGATACAATGAGTCCGTTCAAACTCTGAACACATATATCCGTACATTTTTCGGAAGGTTTTATGCCATGATTGCGGGTGTCTCGAGCGCTGCTTATTATGATGTTCCCGAGGCGGAACAAGCAGTGCCTGCAGTTAAATTTTAACATTTTTTCAGATTTTTGAATATATTACGGCTGTATGGGCTGTTGCCCGGATTACAGTGTTGTTGAATTGATAACTTATGGCTATTTTAGAACAAATCCCTGCGATGGTCCGGATTATCATCGTTTTTGTTTTTGTGTTATTTTTGATCCGAAAAAAACTCTCGTTGGGCCATAGTTTTATTTTGGGGGCTGTTTTGTTAAGCTTTTTTTACGGTTTGCACCCCAAACCCATGATCGTTTCCATGGCCAAATCGATCGTATATCCAAAAACATTGTCCCTGGCGCTCATCGTTTCCCTGATTTTGGTCCTCAGCAGCAGCATGGAGCTTTCCGGCCAAATGAAACGTCTTCTTAAAAATTACAGGGGGTTAATCACAAACATCAAAATAAACCTAATTGTATTTCCAGCCCTTATCGGACTTCTGCCGATGCCGGGCGGCGCTGTTTTTTCCGCCCCCATGGTTAAAGACCTGGGAAAGCAGTCAGATCTTTCGGGCGACAAACTCAGTTTTATCAACTATTGGTTTCGCCATATCTGGGAATATTGGTGGCCTTTATACCCGGGTGTGCTGCTGGCGACCGTTTTGGCGAATGTTAACATTCTGAATTTTATCGCTTTCATGTTCCCGGTTACCATACTTGCCTTATACCTTGGTTACCTGCCGTTAAAAGGAATTCAACAGGCTTTGGTAAACAATCGAGAAAAGGATTCCGATGTGCCCGTATGGCCGTTTGTAAAAGAGATGACGCCTATTTTGCTGGTAATTGTCCCAGGGCTTGGCATGGGAATAGGGTTCTCTTATTTGTTCCCGAATCTTACGGTTTCCAAAGAAATCGGTCTGATCCTTGCGCTTTTCATCTCAATCGGCTGGATATGGTTTTCAAATACCTTATCCAAAAACCAAATATGGAAAATCGTCAGCAACCCTCAAAATTTAAATATGATGTACATCGTTGCATCCATCTTGATCTTTAAGGGTATTCTTGAAGACAGCCATGCGGTCGGGGCCATCAGCAATGAATTGATTGTGCTTAAAGTTCCGTTGATGTTGATTTCGGTAATACTCCCGTTTTTGGTGGGACTCATCACAGGAATTACCATCGCATTTGTCGGTGTCACACTCCCCATACTGATTCCGCTGATTCATTCTCTTGGCGAAACCGGTTTTATGTTGCAGTATGTCATGCTGACCATCGTTTGCGGATTTTCGGGTGTGCTCCTTTCTCCGCTTCACCTGTGCCTTATTCTGTCCAATGAGTATTTCAACACGAACATGAGCGCCGTATACCGCCATCTCTGGTTGTTGTGTGCATGCCTCATGATTTCAGGCATCGTTTATTTTTTGATATCCCGTTGGATACTCAAATTAATTTGATATTATATAAAAACATGAGCTTACCTGAATCCCCGTTAAAGGCCCAGCACAAATTTTCGGACTTTCTTTACTGGAATATAGTGATTTCCGTGCCGTTTATCACCGCCTGTGTTGCAATCGTTGAAAAGTCGACAATATGGTTAATCATATATATTATTGCATGCATTTCGCTGGTTATGGTTCTTCTCCGATTTTATTGTATCCATTGCCCCCATTATCATCAAAACGGCAAGACATTAAAATGTATGTTTTTTTGGTGGATGCCTAAATTTTTCAAAGCGGAATCCGGTCCATTGAGCCTGTTGGAGAAGGCAGTTTCCCTCATGACCTGCCTTATCATCATCATGCTTCCCATGTATTGGTTATTGCAGCAGCCGGGGTTGCTGATAATTTACATCCTTTCTGTCGGGGTTCTGGGTGCAACGTTAAGAAGATATGAATGCAAAAGATGCGTCTATTTTCAATGCCCGTCAAACTGTGTTCCGGAAGAATTAAAATAATAACACTATATCAACTGACGGCTCATAAGAACTTTCATTGCACCGGAACTGCATGTTGTGACCAGAGAAAGGGCCTCTGAAATACATTGATTGATTTCCGATCTTTCTTGGAGTTTGATCTTTCCCATGGCTTCCATTATTTTTCTCTCGGCGCCGATGAAATTCATGGATCTTTCAACATGCTGTGCAATTCGTATCTCGCCGGCCAGAGCTTCTAAAAAGGATGCCATCATTTTTTCGGCGCCTAAGCGCACATTACCTTCAAGGCCATCCAGTGTTGCCAGGAGACCGGAAGCAATGATAAGTTCCGATTTTATCCGCTCAGCATACATGTAAGTTAAAATCGCTTTTCGAGTATTCATCATTCACCTTGTTTTTCATGAACAATCTGAAACAGTTGGGTTTGCAAATTTAGAAATATGCCTTATGTTACAATTACGCATCGGCAAATGCAAGCAGGGCGTTTCACCGATGTTTGATTGACCGGTCCTTTGTGCCTGTCCTTTTTTTGACATAGCGTGAGCATTTCCTTCACAAGAACGTGTATATACATTTTAAAAGGAGACAAGTCCATGAACTCAAAGACATTTAAAGCACTGGTGGTTACAGAAGGAGGAAACAACCAATTTATCAGAGAAATCAAAGACAGAAACCTTGATGATCTTCCGGAAGGAAACGTGCTCGTGAAAGTCAAGTATTCTTCATTAAATTACAAGGACGTTCTTTCCTCCATAGGAAACAGAGGCGTTACCAAACAATATCCGCATACACCCGGAATTGACGCCGCAGGGACTGTCGCCGAAAGCCAGAGCAAGGATTTTAAGATCGGAGATGATGTGATTGTTACGAGCTATGATCTCGGAATGAACACATCCGGTGGGTTCGGTCAATATATTCGCGTCCCGGCGGATTGGGTGGTCAGGATGCCCGAGAACCTTTCCCATCGGGAAAGCATGATATTCGGTACAGCGGGCTTCACTGCAGCCCTTTCGGTTTACCGGCTGGTTGATTACGGCATCACGCCGGATATGGGGCGCATACTGGTTTCCGGGGCAACCGGAGGGGTTGGAAGTATTGCGGTTTCAATACTTGCCAAAGCCGGCTATGAAGTTGTTGCGGTCAACGGGATCGTGGATGAAAAAGACTTTCTCCTGGAAATCGGCGCCAAAGAGGTGATCAGTATTGAAGATGCCGCCGATTCAAGCGGAAAGCCGCTCCTTAAAGGACTTTGGGCCGGCGGCATTGATACCATCGGCGGAGACATACTGGCAACAATGATCAAGTCCGCTCATCCCGGCGGCGGGGTCACTTGCTGTGGGAATGTCGGGTCGCACGATCTGCCACTCAACGTCTATCCCTTTATTTTGCGCGGGGTGACACTGATGGGAATCGATTCGCAAAATTGTCCGATGCCCATGCGCTTAAAAGTATGGAATAAGATTGCGACTGACTGGAAACTGGATCGTCTGGAACTCTTGACTACCGAGGTTTCTCTGGATGGACTAAGCGAAAGAATCGATCTCATCCTTCAGAAAAAACATAAAGGAAGAACCGTGGTGAAACTGCCGGAATAACCGACCCCGCGTAATAGAATCCGTCTTTGAAGTGATAGGAATTCCCTTTCATCACTCCGAACCGAGGTTTTCGATTTCGGGAGATAAATGCTAAAAACCGAACCGAATTGTTTCAATATTCGTCATCACGCTGTTCCCCGTCAAAGCATTTGTGAAGGACCGTTGCCATATCGGCCGTGATGGCAGGGGAATGCGGCTGCTCCAGAACTGGACTGTCCTGCAGGCACCGAGCCATATTGGACAGGATTTTCAGATGGTTTTCCGGAGACTGGTCCCAGGGACTGACCAGCGCCAGGATCAAACGTGTCGGTGCGGCACAGCCCGGAAGGGTCCATGGCCACATGCCGGCGCCGATCAGGATCGTCGTGTTTTCCGCCGCGTCGCTGTGAGCGTGGAGCAGGATTTTACCGGGCGCGATTTCAACGGGATAGGTCTCGGCCGAAACCGAAAGGAACGACCATGCCGATTCCTGCTGCTGCGGGGTCCAGAAGGTCCCCTGGCGGACCATCTGCCGGAGGACATCCTTGACCCCTGCCGCCGCGCTCAGATCGCCACAGGGAATAATCACGATGGCGGTTTTATCCAAAGCAAGAAGGGGAAGCTTATCCTCGGACAAAAGTGCCGGATAGATGGCCAGTAGATTCATGTCTGGAAATCGGTCGGCCGTGATCTCAAACAGGCGGTCCATGCTGGGAGACCAGAGCGGACTTTGCCGACGTTCTAAGGGCAGGATCGTCATATCATCAGGGCCGATGTCGCTGAAAAGGCGAAAACGGGCCCCGAACCAGTCCGAGGCCGTCTCGATACGCGTCGGAACGGAAGGAGGCGCCTTGTCGAGGATATCACACAGGCGTTTTTCGGTTTCCGGATCACTCATGAAAACATGCAATTGAGCACCGATGGCTTTGGCCAACCGCTTGATGTCGCGCATAATCAACATGATATCGCTTCGCCGGTCGAACAGAGGCGGGAAGGGCACCAGCAGGCGGCCAATAATGTTGAGGGGCTGAACAAGGCGACAGAGGATCAGTTCTGAAGGACATTGGTCCAGCAGTTGTTTCAGAATTGTTCCAAAAATACGGTTGGCGGCGGTCCGCTCTTCGCCCCAGCCCACTATGACGGTGTTCGCCCGCAGCTCCTTGGTGGCGCGGATAATGCCGTCGCTCACGTTCATCCCCACCCGGACACCGGGGAGGATCGGCATGTTGGCAGCAGCCGAGTGACTCATGCAAAGGGCCAGAAGATTTTCGCCCTGCCGCACCGCTTCACTGGTTTCCCCCTCATCCCGGACAATGGTGATGGGATGAATGCCGCCCGGCACCTCAAGATTGCGCAGAAGAAAAGCCAGGTCCAGGAGACGGGTTGCGGAACTGAAATTCGCTACCGCCACCATGATCCGCTGTTCGGGGCTCGGACGGACCATAAGATCCCTTGAACGAGTCGCCAGCCGACGGCCGTAACGGTCCACCATCCAGACACCCAAGGGGCAAGTGACAAAAATCATGGCAATAGCACCGTTGAGCACCGACGCATCGAAAATTTTCAATTTGTATCCAACCACCACCGCGGCCATGGTATAGGCGGCATGCACCACGCTCAACCCGAACATCACATGCCCTTCATCCCTGCTGTACCCGAACCATGCGGTGGCCAGCCGGGCAGCCAGCCACTTGGTGGCAATCACCGTAACCACCATGCTGCCGGCCACCAGCCAGCCGTGAGGATCCTTGGCCAGTGCGCCGGGGTCGACCAGCATACCCACCGAGATGAGAAAAAACGGGATAAAAAGCGCGTTTCCGGCGAATTCCAGGTGGTTCATTAGGACGCTCTGGCGGGGAATCAGGCGGTTGAAAGCTGCACCTGCCAGAAAGGCGCCGATGATCGGTTCCATTTTAGCGTAATAGGAGAGATAGGCGCATCCGCACACGGAGGCGAGAACAAAAAGGAACTGGGCCCCGCCTTTTTCCGTCACGTTGCTGAAAAACCAGCGGGCCATCCAGGGAATGATCACCCAAGAAAGGGTGCAAATGGCCGTCATGCCAAGGGTAATGCCCAGCCAGAACCAGAGGTCGATGTCGGCCCCCTTGGCCGAATCCGCGATCACCGCCAGCACGAGCAGGGCCAGGGTGGTGTTGATGATGGTGGCGCTAATGGTCACGGCCACAGGTTCGTTGCGGACAATGCCCAGGCGGCTGGCGATGGGATAGGCCAGCAGAGTATGGGATGCGAACATGCTGGCCAGCAAAATGGAAGCCGGCCAGTCAAAGGAAAGCAAATAATAGGCAAGCAGCGTTCCGAAAACCTGGGGGATGCCAAAGGTCAGCAGTCCGAAGCTGATGCTTCGATTCCGGATGCTGGCAAAGCGGTGCAGGTCGATTTCAAGACCCGCCAGGAACATGATGTAAAGCAGGCCCACGGAACCCAGGAGGGTGACCGCTGAACTGCGCTCGATCATCCCGGTGCCGTGGGGTCCCAGGATCGCACCGGCCAACAGCAGGAGCACCAGGTCCGGCACCCGCAGCCGTTCGGCCAGCAACGGCGCCACCAAGATCACCGAGATCAGGATCGTAAATATCAGTATGGGATCGGACAAGGGCATATGGGTATCCTATGCCTCAAAAAGTCGCCGCTGAAGGAATACACTCAAATCTGAAAATAAACACATCCGGTATCCAGGAGCATTCATTTGCAGAGCAATACCTCACTTCGAAATTCGATATTCGATATTCTGCTGTTCGTTTTTGATTATTATGTTCTTAGAGCCTCTCTCATAACCGCCTCCTGAAGATCCACCCAGTTCCAGGGTTGCGCATCGATTGTTTTTCCGAATTCAAACCAGGGCCATTTTTCGGGGAGAGGACAGTCAAAGATCAGTTGTTTTTTAAGGGTCGGATGCCTAATGGTCAGCCGGTTCGCAAACAGGGCGATCTGTTTATCCGGAAGCGGCCCGGAAGCCCCATAACGCATGTCCCCCAGGACCGGAAATCCCATGTGGGAGAATTGTACCCGGATCTGATGGTGTCTTCCGGTTATGAGATCGATTTCCACCAGGCTGCGGGACATGTCTGTTTGAAGCACCTTATATACAAGCCTCGCCTCTCGGCTCTTTTCTGTGGGACCAGGTACCACCCTGGAAGAGGCGTTATGACGTTCCAGGTGATGAACCAGTTCACCGGATTCATGATCTATTTTTCCCTCAACAATAGCCAGGTATCGTTTTTCAAGATCATGGGTGCGGAACTGTTCACTCAGGCGGCCGGCGGATTTGGTGGTCCTGCAGAACAGAACCACTCCGGCCACAGGCCGGTCCAGACGATGTACCAGGGCCAGGAATACATTGCCGGGTTTTTGATATCGCTTTCTGATCCAGTCCTTTGCCAGGTCCAGGAGCGAAACATCCCCGGTATGATCCCCTTGCATAAGCAGGCCTGCTGGTTTATATAAGACGAGGAGATGATTGTCTTCATAAAAGACCGGCCAGCGGGGTGAAAAAAAGCAGGGGTTGGAACCGTTCATGTGCGATTTGCCTGTATCCTTGAACTTTGATTATGGGAAAAAATAAAACAAATCAGGATCTGATCGTGGAAATGGGTGCACTATTAAGACGATCCGACATCAATCTGTCCGGTGCGCAACTGGATCGGCTCTGGTTGTACCACACAATGCTGCGCAACTACAATACCCAATTGAATCTCACAAGAGTTCACAATTTTAAGAACATGGTTCTGAAGCTTTATGTGGATTCCATCCTGCCTGCGAACCTGCTGAATCTGCCTTCGCCGCTTCTGGATCTGGGCACAGGTCCGGGTATGCCGGGCATTCCGCTAAAGATCGCATTTCCTCACCTGAAGATCATTCTCTCTGAAAGCCGCCAAAACCGCGTGGCTTTTCTGGAAATGGTGATCACGGAATTGGGACTCAAAGGCATCTCCGTGAAGGGAAGGGCCATTACGCCTGCCTTTCAGGAACCTGTATCAGGGGTGATTACCCGGGCCGTTGAGCGCATGGAAAAGACACTGGAAAGGGTCAACGGATGCCTTGAAGAAAAAGGTCTTGCCATTTTCATGAAAGGCCCCAATTGTGACGAGGAGATCCGTGCGGCCGAGGGCCGGTTTTCAAGCGAGTATGAACTGGTCCGGGATCAATCTTATCAGATCCCCCACTCACCACATAAAAGGCGCTTGGTGGTGTTTCAACGCAGGAGCCGCTCCTTTGGCAGCATAAAGGCGGAGACCATGGGAAAACACCCCTTTCATCATATCGAAAGTGAACAGAATACGATTTATAAAGCGTTGAAGAAGTTATTGACGGCAAGGGGGATTAAAAAGCAGCGGGCAGCCCTGGTATCCGGAGAAAAGCTGGTTAATGAGGCTTTAAGATACTTTCCGGAACAGTGTAACGGGTGGATTACCGCTTCCGATCAACAGATACCGCCCGGAGATGCGCCGTCACACTTGTCCTGGTATTGGCTGGCGACCTCGCTTTTTAAGACGCTCGATCTCTTTAATACCAATACCCCGCTGTTAAGAATTCAGACAAAGCCGGTGCCTGATTGGGACCCTCGCGAAGGGTTTCCGGCAGGGCTGACCGTCCTGATTCCCTTTCAGGACCCTGAAAACGTTGGTGCGGTTATCCGGTCTGCAGTGGCCTTTGGCATCCGGAGCGTCATTTTATTGGAAGAATGTGCCCATCCGTTTCATCCAAAGGCCGTTCGGGCGTCAGGTGGCGCGGTTTTTCATGTATCTTTCCTTCAGGGGCCATCCATTAGGAAGTTACCGAGAGATCTCCCCATTCTGGCACTTTCTCCGGAGGGCAAAGATATCTCTCAACACCGGTTTCCAAGGACATGTGCCATTCTGCCCGGGTTAGAGGGTACGGGCCTTCCGGATGACATGAGAAAAACAGCCTTTTCGATCCCCATCCAAAAGGAAGTGGAGTCCCTCAACGCAGCAGCAGCAACTGCGATTGTTTTTTATCTGTGGTCTCAGGCGAAAAAGAAACGGAGTGATTAAGATGTGTTATCTGCAGATTAATTGGGAGGTGCCTTTTAGATGATTATCAAGATATTCCAGGAAAGGGACAGGGTATATTCTTGTGATACGGCAAAATATTTCCTGATTAAATTTGGATCCTGTTGTTTCCCCCAAAAAAATTGCGATTATTGTTATTTTGTGTTACTAAAATTTTGTCTGCATATTTCGACGGCGACCCTGTAATAGCAGCTTTATTTCTTATCTTTGCAACTTTGTGAAGAACTTTGATATATAATTCAAATCAGTGTATAACCAAATATAATAAAGGCAAATCAACTAAAATATAACTAAAAATTCAGGGAGTCGGCCTGCATGTAACGGATAATGGCTCATATATGGTATTCAACTCAGCCGATATATGGGCCTTTTCAATTTTGACAAACTTGTAAAAAGTCTTTTGTGAGCGACATTTGAGCATTTGGGGAATCAGCGTTTCAAGCGGTGAAGCGTTAAAAATTTCAAGCTGTTTGAGGCGCTTGCGCCGAGTTCTTGAAATTTAGCGGAACCGATGGAAACGCCCCCAAATGGTCACGGAGCGAGCAATATTGACTTTTTGCGAGTTCATCAATTTTAGAAGATGGGAGAAATTAAGATGGCAGAGAAGAAATCTGCAGTAAAAAAGAAGCCTGCAAAGCAGACCAAAGCCGCTTCCAATGCAAAGAAAACCATGGCCAGGCCAAAAGAGACCAATGATTTTCCCATCGTGGGCCTGGGTTCATCCGCCGGTGGACTGGAGGCGCTTGAAGCATTTTTTTCAAATATGCCGCATGACAGCGGTATGGGATTTGTCATCATCCAGCATCTAAGCCCCAGGCACAAAAGTGTTATGGCCAGCCTTTTGGCAAAAGATACCAAAATGAAGGTTTTGGAAATAATAAACGGCATGAAGGTCAAACCGGACCATGTGTATCTAAACCCACCCAGCAAGAATGTGACCCTCATAAACGGCGTTCTCCAGCTAATGGATCCTGTAAAAACCGGTGGGATCAATCTGCCCATTGACAGCTTTTTCAGATCCATGGCTGAAGAAATGGGTGAAAAAGCGGTCTGCGTTATTCTGTCGGGCACTGCCACTGACGGTACCCTGGGTTTAAAAGCGGTCAAGGGACAAGGCGGCCTTGTCATAGTTCAGGACCCAGCTTCGGCCAAGTATGACGGTATGCCCAGAAGCGCCATTGCTACCGGGATGGTAGATTTTATTCTGCCTGTTGAAAAGATCCCCGCAGAACTGGTAAAATATGCCAAGGCGCCCTATATCGTCCCGCCCGAGAAATTCATCGTCACGGACGACCATTTCGCAAATTATGTCCAGAAAATATTTTCCCTGATTCGATCAGCCACCGGACACGATCTGTCCCATTACAAACAGACAACCATTCGCCGAAGGATCGAGCGGCGCATGGCCATCCACCAGGTCAATAATATAGCGGATTATGTCAAATATCTTCAGCAAACTCCGCCTGAAGTTGATATCCTTTTTAAGGACATGCTCATCGGGGTGACCAATTTTTTCAGAGATCCGGAGGCCTTTAAGATTTTGAAAGAACAGGTTCTCCCCGCATGGTTAAAAAACAAACATCCTGATTCTTTGATCCGTATCTGGAGTGTGGGGTGTTCCACCGGTGAAGAGGCCTATTCAATGGCTATTTTATTTTCCGAAGCCATGGATATGGTAAAACAGCATTTTAATATTCAGGTTTTTGCCAGTGACATAGACGCCCAATCCATCGATTATGCCCGTTTGGGTACTTATCCGGACAATATTGCCGCAGATGTATCACAGGAGCGCTTAAATCAATATTTTGTAAAAGAAGGCAATACCTATAAGGTCAGGAAACAGATCCGAGACAGGGTTGTGTTTGCCGTTCAAAACGTGATTAAAGACCCTCCTTTTTCTAAAATAGACCTTGTGAGCTGCCGTAACTTACTTATTTATATGGATAGCAAGCTGCAAAAAAAA
>JAWOIY010000249.1:0-2904 GCA_046484425.1 Desulfobacterales bacterium
TTCCGCTGGTTTTTTTGATCGGCGCTGCCTGGAAGGGGAGCCTCTTCACGGCACCTTTCCCATTCTCCTGGTTCTGGCCGCTCCTTGCCGCGTTGTTCTTCGCTCTGATCAAAGGCCCGGTCGAGGAGCTCGGCTGGAGAGGGCTTGCGCTGCCTCTGATGCAGCGAAAGTTTACGCCCATCGTGGCTGCGCTTATCCTTGGGGTAATATGGGGATTCTGGCACATGCCTGCGTTTCTGTTGAGTGGGACTCAGCAGAGTGCCTGGTCGTTTACCCCGTTTTTTGTCGGTTGTATTGCGCTCAGCGTTATTGTAACAGCATTATTCAACGCCTCGCGCGGCAGCATTCTGCTCCCCGCGCTCTTCCACTTCCAGCTCATGAACCCCATATGGCCCGACGCGCAGCCTTACGACACTTACATTTTCGTGGCCGTCGCAGCTCTGGTCCTCTGGTTCAGCCGGAAAACCATGTTCACAAGAAAAGGGGCTGTCACAGAAGTTATTCCCCGGCTGAAAGCCTTGTGATGCCCCATAATCCAGCGCGTGGCATCGGTACAGATTCTGAGACTTCGGAGAACGATGAGCAATTCCGAATGATAGAGATAGGTAAACCCTTTTTGAGCAATCTTACCGAGTTGCGTATCGGAATGACAACCGAAAATTGACCATCTGTGATAACCGAATTTTGATCACCCTGAGCGATGAAACGATGCGACCTATCTCAATTTGCTTTAGCAAGGTAGAGATCGGACGGAGTTTTAGTTGTTGTATATTAAAAGAAATAGAGGCGATTATAAAAGAAGATATTGAAGCCAAACAAGATAAGAAAATCGGGCAAAAAATGTTTATCCGGCTGGGAATAGAAAAAGAACTGTTAAAGTTGGCAGGTGTACCAAATTTTGAAGAATGGCAAGAACAAATGGAGCATAATTGAAAAAGTTCGGCGCGCCGAACTTGGAAATAAAAAAATTTGGCTAATTGTTTGTGCCAATGTAAAAATTGACAGGATTCACACATAGGGGACTTTCACCCCATAAATTCACGCCCATGCCGGGCGTACTCAATGGCATGCAACGGACAACGTTCCGCTGCGCTGCACGCTGCCGCCGATGCCAAGCGTTATGCTTGTTGCGCGCCATATTCCATTTGACGTATTACGTTAAGCGTAATATATTCTATGTATGATTAAATCATTTGCCTGCCGAGATACTGAAAAATTATTCAATGATCAGCGGGTACGCTGTTTCCAGTCTTTTGAAAGGCAGGCGAGGAAACGACTTATGGTTTTGCATGCCGCACCAAGTTTAGAGGCGCTGATACTGAACCCGGGAAATAAATTTCACGCTCTTTCCGGGAACCGAAAAGGTCAATACGCCATCAGCATCAATAAACAATGGCGCGTATGTTTCGAGTGGCAAGATGGAAATGCGTACCATGTTGAAATAATTGATTACCATTGAGGTATAGCTATGATGATCAAAAACGATAGTTTTGATCCGATATTTCCGGGTGAAGTCCTCCGAGAGGATTTTTTAGAGCCTTTGGGTATTAGCATCAACCAGCTTTCCAGGGATCTTTCGGTGCCCCCAAATAGGATAAGTGAGATTGTGAACGGGAAAAGGGCTATTACAGCCGATACTGCGTTGAGACTGGAACGATATTTTGGGATTGAAGCTCAGTTTTGGCTAAATTTGCAAACCGAGTTTGATCTGCGAACTATGAAGCGTAAAATCTGGGCTGATATTGAGAAGCGGATTATCCCTGCCAAGCATACCGGCGAAAGCACTCTACAAAATGCCGGTGCATAACAAACCCTTGGGTTACCTATAAATGCGGCTTACTCGACCAAGGCACTCCACCTGACGGCAATTCCGCAGCGCTCCATTGCCACCGGTGAGTTTTTTAGTTCGGAACAAAACAGACAATGGCACTGAATAAAGCAACAGCACTGAAACGTCGTTCTCATGGCACGCTCCTTTGGTTCTTAATTCCATTTTTAGGGATCATCACGATTAATTTTCTCACGTGGCATCTTTGGCTTGAGGATAAATCTATTTCAGCAGAGAATCACTTGATAGAAAATTTGCAGCTTATTATTCTGATGTTTGCTCTTGGTGTTCATATTTACCAAAGGTTTCAAGAATCAGTTCAGGAATTACGTATTTATCATTTGACGCTAGCATTGCTCTGCTTTTCTGTTGCATTAAGAGAATTCGACATCGATAAGATTGGATCTAGCGGAATGTGGTCCAGCATTGAGATTGTCACTCGATCAATTATGGTTTGTGCATGGCTATGGATTATATATTGTGTAATCAAAAGCTTTTCGACTTTTTGGCCTATCCGTTGGGGGATTTTATTGTCGACCAAAAGTCTGCTGACCTACACAGCAATAGCGTTTTATCTTTGTTCATGGTTCTTCGATAAAAATCATGTTGCCGTAAACTTTCACTTAAGTAAATTTATAGAAGAATGTCTGCAATTGGCCGGAACAGTTTATTTTCTCACAAGCGCAATGGTCCCACTATCTTGTCGCCGAAAGACAATGAATTCGCCCTCTCGTTGGATTCGATAGATCAGATGCCTATGATTATCTGTTTTGTATTAATTAGTGGCTGAACAAAGGAGAAGGCATGTCAAATTGGAAGGCTTATAATGACCTTGCGTGGACAGTGGATTGGTTTGTAGAGCCGTCTGATTACGAGGACGAAGTCAGTCATTATATTTCGTTGATCCATAAATATGCGGCCAATCACTCCACAACCCTACTGCATCTGGGAAGTGGGGCTGGTGGAATGGACTGGGTCTTCAAGCGGCACTTTACCATCACAGGTGTCGACATAAGCTCGGGAATGATAGCCAAGGCACGATCCACACATCCCGATATCGAGTATATAGAGGGCGA
>JAWOIY010000098.1:0-19956 GCA_046484425.1 Desulfobacterales bacterium
GTTTTTCTGTTTTTATGCATTTCGTTGACACGGCACCTCTGTTATTCTATCGTAATTGTGTTTGAAGACGGATAACGGTTTAACTTAATCGTGAATTTTATACATTTAATAGGTTATCTTTGTTTTGAATTTTTCTTTTTGATCATCGTATATTATTCAGGGGTCGGGGAGTTTTTCTCCTGAATTCTTGAGTATAGCGGAATGGATGATCTTTTTTTAAATCGGATGCTGTCTGAGTGGCTTAGGGATCGTTAGAAAAAACAGGCGCAAACCGAAATCGTATCTTTAAAAGAATTTTAAAATAGTGCACACAACCTACTGATATGTCAAAGATAGTTTCCTGATTTTTCTTTACGATCCCTTGCCGCGAGTTCATGCGGTTTAAAAAAAGATTATCCATGTAGCGGTTGTTTGGAAAAACACCCCGACGACTCATATTATTTGTTTTTTGTGATTTGTTATTTGTTTTTTCCGGTTTATCCGGGTTAAGGTTTTGAAACAAATCAATGTATAAAAGCTTCAGGTATGACTAATTTTTTTTAGAAACCTGTTATCCAGAACATGGAAAGGCGGATAAGGACATGAATTCATTCCGGAAATACATAGGTATATTCAGCCTGTTGGTTATCATTTTTTTGATATTGTCAGGTTGTGCGGGATGGGGTCGGCGGATGGAAACGCCTCGAATAACCCTTGCAAATTTTAACGTTCAGGAAATAAAGCTCTTTGAGTCGGTGTTTAACATCGAAATACGTGTATTTAATACCAATGATATCCCGCTGGTTATTAAGGGATTCGACTGTGATCTCGAATTCAACGGCAAGCGATTGGCTACCGGTGTATCCAGCGCCCAAATAAACCTTCCCCCCTATGAAACGGTCCTCGTTCCAATGACGCTATATTCATCGGTTTTGGGTGTTGTATCGGTGTTGAGAAGCTTGTCCAAAAATGAAAAACTCAAATATAAGCTCACAGGGCATCTCCGGCTTGGTAAAGGAACGTTCCCTTCGCTTCTCCCGTTTGAATCTCAAGGGGAGCTTCCCCTTGAAGGACTTGTGGCCCCGAATACCGGCTAACCCCGTTATAATAATTTAACTGTTTAGACTTTTAAAACAAATCTGTTTTTAGGAAGCTTCAGGTGTGCTTAAATGTTTATTTCAAACAATACCTTCGGGTCGTTCGGACCATTGTAGTCCAGCGATACCCGGATGCCGTCAATTTCTGCATTTCCCTGCGAAATTCTGAATCCAATTTTTTTATGAAATTCGATCGATCCTTTATTCACGGGCGACGTGCTGGCCCGGACTGTATCACGCCTGTTTGCTTTGCAAATCCCAAAGAACCGTTGATATAAAAATTCTCCGATTCCCATTTTCCGATAATTCGGATGGACTCCGACAAAATGGATGTAACCTTCATTTGCTTTTGACTGGGATAGAAAACCGACCAAGAAAGCAACCAGGTCATCACCTTTCTCGACAATGAACGATGTGTCGCAAAAATGAACGAGAAACAGTTTCGGCAACATCTTTGTCAGGTCTCTGCCGCCCCACCAGTCTTTCATCACTGCGATGATTCTTCGGTGGTCTTCCGGCTTGCTGTTTCTGACGGTTAGACTTTTTGGTAATTCTGATATCATAGGACTTCTCAGACCTATAGACAACGGAGTGTTGCCTCTACGAAAATCAAACATAAAAATGTGCTATAACGAAGCATCAAGAATACCGATCCGCTCCAGGTATTCCTTAACTCCTTCTACACCCTTGACCTGTTTTGCAATCAGTCCAAGTTCTTGAGCACCTTTAACATTGATTTCATTATCGTCCAAAAAGAGTATCCTGGATGCATCACAATTTAGCGTGTGTAATACATGTTCAAATGACTCGGCATCCGGCTTCAGCTTGCCGGTTTGATGGGAAGCAAAAAGTTTGCTAAACATCTTATCTATTCCCATTTCGTCGATGAGTCTCGGCCAGTGCAATGCATTGGTGTTGCTCAAACAGGCCAGGGTATAATTCTTGTTCAACCTTTCAATGAGGCCTGATGCGCCGGGATATAGTCTTCTCGGCCATTGGATAAATGCAGTAATAAATTCATCTCGTTTAACAGACAAGCCCATCTCATCAATCAGTTCATCTGCAAATTGTTCTGCGGTGGAACGCCCCCTTTCAAAGGCACGCACAGCAGAAGAGTTGAGCCATGCATCCCATAGCTCACCGACACTCAAGTTTCTGTTCATCCACTTGAGCATTGCCGAAGTTCCGGCGACTTCAACCAAAACCCCTCCCAAATCGAATAAGATGACCTCAATGTGTTTCATTATCATCTCTGAAAATTATAAGCATGTTCTTGATGGTTCATTTTGTAATATGCAGTGAAAGGCTTCAGCGCGGATCCATTTTTACTTTGATTTCATGATTTCCTGACCACGGGATAGAAATGAAATGCCCTGCTGAAACTGTGCCCCAATCATAACCGATTCAATGATGGGTGGATTGACGGCTTTTTCTGATTTCCACTCAATCAAAAAGTTGGCGCCTGACCCTCCTGCCTTGTCTTTTTCCGGCACAATATAACGGGTTGATTCTAAGGGACCAAGATTAATCGGCTTGTCCAGGTATTTTCTCAATAATTTTCCTTGGGTTTCGTAATAATCCACGGCCGTAATTGTAATCGGGTGATTCAGGTCGATATTTCTGATGCTTATTGTTACGGTCAACAAAAACGGGATTTCCCGGTTGCCGGAGTAAATATGGGAATACGCAGGTACATACACGATTTGCCCTTTCGATAAATGGATATCGTCTCCGGCTTGTGATGCCAAGGGTGTTAAAACAGTGATGCCCCAAACCATCATCGCAAATAAACACAGAAAATTTTGATTCTTCATATCTTCTCTCCAATTCATTTTTAGATTTATTTTGGATGCGCTTTCATCCTGCATGGCGAGTATTTCTACCTCTGCGTTGGATGCCGTTAATCAGACAGATAGTATTCTACCGTTGAAACGACTCTGATCTTTTTGATATGGGGATTGTTTTTGTCCCTGTTTATTATTGAGAACTGGCCTTGACTGGCCTTTTTAATTTTTCCCAACCTGCTGTTGGAATCCTTTGCAAATTTTTCAGCAACCTCTCTTGCTTTCGTGGTGGCTTCTTCCACCATAGCGGGTTTGATCTCATTCAACCGGGTGAACAAATATTCCGTTGAATCTGGGTATCGGTCGGCGGTGAAGGCAATCCCTTTTTTCCCAAGCTCTGCCAATTTGTTCATTGCGGACCTGACATTTTGAATCTTTTCGGAATAGACCGTAACCGTTTGTGTGGCGGTATATCTAAATTCGATCTTCGATTTTTCGTAGCCTTGGGACAGTTTATCGATAATATCGGGAGGAGATACCGTTATTTCTTCCTTTTCAAATCCATTGTCGATTAAAAAGTCGATGATTTCTTTTGTATCCCTTTGAATGAATGCATACAATTCTGCCAAATCATTGTCTGCGGATGAAAAATGAATCGGCCATAACGCAATATCAGCTGGATATTCTTTTTCCGAAAGTCCTTTAACGGTTACGGTACGCTCATATTCTTTAAACTTTATGGCACTCGAACCCAAGAAAAATCCTAAAAAAACCAGTCCAAGCAAAATACAAACACCTAAAATAATGGCACTTTTATAATTATCTGCCTGCATATATTTCCCCTTTTTAACGCGAAAATTCGGCTCTCGGGATGGACCTCAAAGAACACACCGCGTATGAGAATTGATGTTTTCCATACAACCGGACCAAACGAATACACCCCTTTGAATTAAAAATTATGGACGAAATTTACAAAAACGTAAAGTATATTTTCATTGATCAGCGTCAGACTAAGATGCCGCATCTTTTCGCTCGCCAATACCTGTTAATATCGGAATGATCAAAAGAACGGCACATGCACATACCATGGCATTCCAACCGCCTTGTTTGTAGATAAACCCAGACAAGGTAATACCCAGCCAGCCGCCCAAATAATAAAACAGCACATAGAGTGCATTTGCGCGTCCCTGTCCGCTGATGAGTTTGCGATTGAGCGTGCCGACAGCAGCCGCGTGGACAGTGAAAAAGCCGGTGCAAATACCAAGAAGGCCCAGTATGACTGCTGTAATTGACGGCAACAGGATGAGCACCAGTGCTCCTCCGAATACGATAGAACCCCCAAGCAAGGTGTTCCCGCTGCCCAAGCGATTGCTGATTTGACCGGCGACAGGCCCCATAAAAATGCCAACCACATAAACGAGATAAAGCAGCGTCGTCAGTTCAGTGGAAAAATTAAAAGGCCGGGCAGTCAACCGAAACGGTAAGTAGTTAAATATAGATGAAAAAATAGCAAAACTACCCATAGCACAAAAATAGATACGCAATAATTCCCAACGTTTTATTAACGCCAAAAATCCAATTGAATTATGCTGCTGCACGGTATCGATAGAGGTCCGAGGCAGCCCCCGAAAGGCCGTGAATGTAGCGATGAGGATAAGCACTGATGCAGATACAAAAGCATAGCGCCAGTGCAACGGCGGATGAATCCAGCCGCCGAGCAGACGACCGCCCAGTCCGCCCAGCACGGTTGCAGACACATATGAGCCCATAACCACGTTCAACCGCTCAACGGGCAGTACTTTGGCCAAATAGGCTGCAAGACAGGTTGTCAAGGAGGGAATAAATAAACCTTGCAAAAAGCGTGCTCCAATTAAGACCCAGAGGTCCTTTGTCAGCGCACAGACAAAACCACCAGCAGCCACAAATATCCCGCCGGTTAAAATAATCGGATGGATCGGCAATCTATCGGCTAAAAAGCCGAAAGGTAGATTGGTTAGGGCAATACCGAGAATTACAGCAGATACGCTAAAGGAGACCAGAACCATATCCGCCGAAAACTCGCTTTGCAACACAGGCAATACCGGCTGAGTAATGTAAATGTTTGTGAACGAGGCTGAAACCAGCGCAAAGACAATCATTTGGAGACGGAAATAGGAAGTATCGGCCATGTTTTAACAGATCCATTCATCAACTTTCTCGCTGGAGTGCGGGGGCAGCGCATCGCCTGCATGGGCGTGTTCTCAGTCCTATTTGAATCGATTATCCGATTTCCGGCTCGAAACGATTTTCCCGGCTTCCTCGAGCCATCCGGTCCGTACCTCGCCTCGAGGATCGAATTCGGGGACATACGGCTTGATGTCCAGAAGTGGGGTCCCGTCAAGCACGTCCACGTTTTCGATGTGAAGCACACCCTCTTCAATTCCGTGAAGACGGACCACCGAGAGTCCGATCGGATTGGGGCGCCTCGGGGCACGCGTGGAAAAGAGCCCTCGTGCCTTAGAATCCATGAAAGGAACGACGTAAAGGCTGAATCCCTGCACGCGATGAAAATGGTACAGCAATAAAATGTGGGAGAAGCCGTCGAGATCCTTCAGGCCTGCCCGGTAGGCTTCGAACACCTCGACGGTACCCATAACGCCGGCGGCCCCGACAGGTTGAATCGGCATACCTTCGATCTTTTTGAAGGGGCTGTGAATCACCCCGATTGGTTGATACTCGATCTTCATCTTGTCTTCCGCATGCGAGAAAAAAACGTTTTAATGTCCTTTCAACACCGTGTTAAATGCCAAATTGAAACAAACCTTAAATTATAACGTGAAAAGCAGCCGCACCTGCCCGTCTGGTGCATTTTGGGTTGTCCGTTTGCTGTCTCTTCGTAAAGTAATTTACACCAGCGATGTTTTGAGAAGACTTAATATTTGATCTCATTGTATCGCTGCTTTCAGTAACCCTATTATCGCTCCACCCCCTATTAACCATGTTGAATTAACCTTGAAACGGATTAACAATCCTAAACAGACAAGAGCAATAAAAATGGTAAGCGGGTCAATGAGTGAAGCCCGAGCTAATTGCCAGGTCACAGCAGCCATTAAGCCGAGCGATGCCACATTTACCCCATCTAATAAACCACTGGCCCAAGCTGAGTTGCGTATCCGAGGAATCAGCGGATTAGAAATAGCAACGAAAATGAAGGAAGGGAGAAAAATGCCGAGAGTCGCAAGAAGTGCTCCTGGTATACTACCAAGAACGAAGCCAATGAAGGTGGCTGTTGTGAATACCGGGCCAGGCGTTATCTGCCCGATAGCAACCGCATCAAGCAATTGCTGGTCTGTGAGCCAACCGAAGCGTATAACCAAATCGGCACGGACGAAAGCAAGTAGAACGTAACCACTGCCATATAGAACGGCTCCAATCTTCAGAAAAGTGAGAAACAACAGGGGCAAACCGAACGGTTTGGAAGCCAGCGTAGAAAATGCGAACATATTCAATCCAGGAAACAACGGCACGGGGAGGCCCACCATTGTCTGTTTTCTCAGCCGTTGGATGTTCGTGCCTATCATTACCAATAATCCGCCGGCGAAGAGTAATACGATTTCGTTGATGCCAAAGAAATACAAAACGAGAACGGCCAGCCCAACAAGCGTGATAAGCAGACTTTTGACAGCCTTCTGCCCCAAGTTCCAAAGTGCCTGGGCGATAACTGCAATTACCACGGGTTTGACACCGTATAGCAACCACTCGGCCTGCGGTGTAGAGCCAAATTGTACATATACCCATGCCAGCACCATAACGATGAGCATGGCAGGTATAATAAAACAGACGCCGCCCACGATCAACCCCAACCATCCTGCACGCAGAAAACCTATATGAATTGCCATCTCGGTGGAGTTCGGGCCGGGGATAAGATTCGTAGCGCCAACCAAATCAAGGAATTCTTGGTCACTGAGCCACTTGCGCCGCTTTACCGTTTCGTCATGCATCATGGCGATGTGAGCGGCAGGCCCGCCAAATGCGGTCATGCCCAATTTGAGAAACAGCGTGGCGACTTCGGTCAATCTCTGTGACAATGTTTGGCCCATTGATTTTGTGTAAATTCTTTTCGTAAAGTCACACCAATTTTTTCTAATGTCTGTTACAAATAGCCCAATATGTATTTTTTGTGCATATATGTCAATTTAGAATTGAGATGACAACATGTATCAGTCTGCCCAAGTAAAAAATGATAATTGTCACTTTCTGAAAATTAAGGCAGACAACCTATTGATATTTCAAAGATAGTTTCCTGCTTTTTCTTTACGATCCCTTGCCGCGAGTTCATGCGGTTTAAAAAAGATTATCCATGTAGCGGTTGTTTGGAAAAACACCCCGACCCCTCATTTTAATAGGGAGCACCCTCGATATTTGATCAAATAAGGTATAGGATTAACAATCCTGAGATTATGGTATATGATGCAAAAACGGTAAGATTGCGTATTGACAGTTTTCAAAATGATTTCTATTATTTATAAAAAAATGGTTTCAATGGAGAAGTTAAACACATTCGGAGAATCCGATGGGGTAAATAGGACTTAGATTCCACAGCATTCGACTAATGTTGAGAATATCAGGAGGACGATATGAAAAAACTACTCATCTGCTTTGCAGCCGGATGTCTGGGCGCACTGGCAAACAGCCTGGCAGTGTGGGCATTTGGAGAATACGGAATCACAAAACAATTTGGAGTGGCCATTGCACCGGCGCTGAAACTTGCCTGGTTATACCCCCGAATCGTGTGGGGAGGAATCTGGGGGCTGTTATTCGTGCTTCCATTTCTGAATAGCAAACTCATTACCAAAGGTGCGATAATCAGTCTTTTCCCGACCCTTGTCCAGTTATTGGTGATATTCCCGATACAAGCCGGCAAAGGCTATTTTGGACTGGAACTCGGCATGTACACGCCGGCCGTTGTCGTCTTTTTTAATCTGATATGGGGAATAGTAGCGGCTCTGGCAATCAAATTGGCCAAATAACGGATTTGTTTCAAAAATCTAAACAGTTACAAAATTTTTACAGTTCAGACAACGCCTTTTTCAGATGCTCGACATGGTTCTCTTCTTCTTTAATGATGGCATGCAATTGTTCCAGGGTCTTTTGATCCTCGATCAGCGGCTGGAGCATTTTGTAAAACAGCACCGTGTCATTTTCAAATTCCACAGCCAGATTGATCAGGTCTTGAACCTGTTCCATGGTGGAAAAATCCGCATCTTCCAGCGCCAGGCTGTGGGTTCCCACAGCATCCTGTAATAAGGCCCGGCCAAATTTCTCCTGTTCGGGATGTTCCCCGGTGTCTGAGATGCTGTCTTTCAATGCTGCAAACCATTCCATATGTTTAACTTCTTCAACGGCAAGCCATTGCAGCAAAGATCGCAGCGAAGGATTTTTAATTTTTCCAGCCGCACTTCTATAGACACGTTCGCCGTTTTGTTCGATCTTTACAGCAATATCGATAATATCTTTTAAAGAAAACATCTTCTTTTTCCACAACACAAACTCAACCGGGCTAAACTTTCAGAGAAATGAAAAGGGGAATGGCGTGGACGTTGTTTGAGAGTTCCTGGGTCTGCCCAAGCTGCCAGTCGGCACACCTTCCCCTGCCGTCAAGGAGCGCTTCGATGTCTTGAACCAGCCCCTTGATGTTGATAATGGGATGGCGGATAAAGACCTGGGGCAGCCCGTAGGTAAGGCTGCAGGTGATGCATTTTCCGGGTCGCTGGGTCAGACGCAGCCTAAACTCCAGGCGGTTTTTTCGGACGCCGACGTATTCGAGACTGATGTCGTAAGCACCCTCTTCAGCATCGCCGTAAAGGGCATCAAAAAACCGGTCGGAACGGTCCTCGGGAAACAGTTGTTTTAAAACATCCGGCGCAAACAGATGGTCAAAATCCTTGGTTGTCATCATTCTCATCGTCCCTCATGACCGAATTTGATTCGTCGCAAAAGCCTTATCCGACATGGGGCATGAGCGCCCACTTGATCACCCAGGACTCGGTAGCCGGGTCTTTGTCGAGGCAGACGATGCCGCTGTTTTGGAACTTAAATACCGGTTTATCCGCAAAACCTGTAATCAAATAGGCAGTGATCCTTTCCATGAACGGCAGATGCCCCACCAGCATCTCATCTTCCGCAGAATCGATGGTATCGGCAAAGACGGTCACATCATCGAGCGGATTCAGCCCGGTGCGCACATGAATCCCGCCCTTGGGTTTCAAAGCCGCATCGAAGATTTCGGCGGTCTGTCGTGCCCGTGTCTTTCCGCTGTGCGTTATCTTTGACACACGGATGTCATATCCCCTGGCTACCTTGGCAATGCGCTCGGTTTCGGCGATTCCTTCTTGAGAGAGACCCTTTTGGGGATCCTTGTCCTTGGGCAGGCTTTTGCCGTGCTGAACAAGAAACAGCGCCATGGCGTCCTCCTTAAGGCTAACGCTTTGCTTTTTTCTCACGCAGTGCCGCGTGCGCGGCGGCCAGACGCGCCACCGGTATGCGGAACGGCGAGCACGAAACATACGTCAACCCCAGTTCATGGCACAGCTGGATCGATTCCGGATCGCCGCCGTGTTCCCCACAGATACCGCATTCCAGATCGGGCCGGACAGACCGCCCTTTTTGAACCGCCATTTCCATGAGCATGCCCACGCCGTCCCGGTCTATGACGGCAAAGGGATTTTCCGGCAGGATTTCTTTTTCCATGTATTCGATCAAAAACCCTGCCTCGGCATCGTCCCTGGAAATTCCGAAGGTGGTCTGGGTCAGATCATTGGTCCCAAAGGATATAAAAGCGGCATATTCGGCGATCTGGTCGCAGGTAAGAGCGGCACGCGGTATTTCGATCATGGTTCCGAACTTGTATTTCGGTTTAATGCCCTGTTCTTTCATTACTTTCTTGGCCTCGGCCTCAAGAATCTTTCGTTGAAATTTCAGCTCGTTCACATGGCTGGTCAGAGGGATCATGACCTCGGGGTGCACGTCGATCCCTTCTTTGGCCACCATGCATGCGGCCTCAAATATGGCACGGACCTGCATGACGGTCAGTTCCGGAATGTGGATGCCGAGTCGAACGCCACGCAACCCCAGCATGGGGTTTGACTCGTGCAGGCTTTCCACCCGTTTGAGAATGTGTTCTTCTTTTTCGATCCGGTCCAGCAGGGTGTCGATTTCCTCGAGGGTTCCGGCGTTTCTCAGGCGAATCTTGTGATCAGCCAGATCACGCAGCAGATCAATGTGGTTGGGTAAAAATTCATGCAGGGGAGGATCGAGCAGACGGATGATGACCGGGAGTCCGTCCATGACCCGGAAAAGGCCGGCAAAGTCTTCCCTTTGAAACGGCAGCAGCGCGTCGAGTGCTTCACGCCGTTCACTCGGCAGGTCGGTCATGATCATTTTTTGCACAAATGGCAGACGTCCGGCTTCGAAGAACATGTGCTCCGTACGACACAATCCGATACCTTCTGCGCCGTAATCCCTTGCACGCTTGGCATCGGCAGGATAATCGGCATTTGTCCATACTCCGAGTCTGCGGAATTCATCCGCCCATGAGAGGATTTTCTTCAGCCAGGAATCCTGGATGTCCGGCACCATTGTTCTAACTTTTCCGGCATAAAGCTCGCCGACAGTGCCGTCAATGGAGATCCAGTCTCCTTCTTTGATGATTCTGCCTTTTACCTCTAACTGGCGCTTGACCATGTCGATATTCAATTCGGAAACGCCCACAACTGCCGGTTTACCGAACTGGCGAGCAACCAAAGCCGCATGGCTGGTACGGCCGCCACGGCTGGTGAGAATACCCTGTGAGGCCAGCATCCCGTGGACGTCGTCCGGTCGGGTTTCGGGTCTGACCATGATGACTTGTTTGCCTTCATGCTTGGCCCATTGCTCGGCAATATCCGCATCAAGGGCAATAACGCCGAAGGCCGCACCCGGAGAAACGTTCAGACCCCTGGCCAGCATGTCCCCCTTGGCTTTGATTTCCTTTACAGCATCCCGGTCAAACTGTGGATGCAGGAAAAAATCGACCTGTTCCGGAGAAATACGCATGACCGCTTCTTCTTTGGTGATCAAACCTTCTTCAACCATATCTGCGGCAATTCGAACTGCGGCCTGGGCCGTTCGTTTACCATCACGGGTTTGCAGCATCCAGAATTTACCCTTTTCAATAGTAAACTCCACATCCTGCATATCCCGATAATGCGAATCCAGATGTTTGCAGATGCCTTCAAACTCGCCATACGCGTCGGGCATCTTTTCTTTTAATTGGGAAATCTCATTGGTTAGCCGAATTCCGGCAACCACATCTTCACCCTGAGCATTGATCAGGTAGTCCCCTTCAATCCGGTTTTCTCCTGTGGAGCCGTCCCGGGTCATGGCCACCCCCGTTGCACTGTCATCGCCCATATTTCCGAACACCATGGTCTGCACCGTTACTGCAGTACCCAGGTCATGGGAAATTCCGGCGGCATTTCGATAGTCAACGGCACGTTTCCCGTTCCAGCTCCTGAAAACAGCTTCCGTTGCTAAAAAAAGCTGTTCAAACGGATCCGTGGGAAAATATCGTCCGGCATATTGTTTGAAAATGACCTTGAACTTTTCGATTACATCTTTCCAATCATCGGCGGACAGCTCGGCATCGGTTTTCACGTTGGCCTTTAAACGGGCGTCGGTGATAACCTCCTCAAAGGCCTCATCAGGAGCGCCCATGACGACATTACCGAACATCTGCACCAGACGGCGATAAGAATCAAAGACAAAACGTTCATCACCGGTCAATTTGATCATTCCTTCGGCGGTTTTGTCGTTCAGCCCGATATTGAGCACGGTATCCATCATCCCGGGCATGGAAAACTTGGCCCCGCTACGGCATGAAACCAAAAGCGGATTTTTCGGGTCACCGAATTTTTTTCCGGTAGTCTCTTCAATGGCTTTCAGCGCTTCAAGCATCTGCTCTTTCATTCCTTTGGGAAATGTTTCGCCGGAAGCCAGATAGGTGTTGCAAGCCTCGGTGGTCACCGTAAATCCGGGGGGCACAGGAACATTTATTCGCACCATTTCCGACAAATTTGCGCCTTTCCCGCCGAGCAATCCGCGTACCGCATCCCACTCACCACCGACATACGCTTCCGCCTGGTCAACTTCATCCAAGAGATAAACCCATTTTTTAGCCATCTTGAAGATCCTCCCAATCGTTGTGTTAAGATTAAAAAAACCGAAAAAACAAAACTTTCCATCTTTTAAATCATAAAACGGCACGAACTTAAGGTATCAAAAAGTCAGTGACTTCAACGCCGATATTTTACCAGAGAATAATCGAAACCGCGAAAAAGATCCGGTATTGAATTGAATCAATCATAAATGTTATGGGAAAGAATATAACATGCGAGAAAATTTAATATAATAAAAGAGGGTTGCCTGTCAACTCAAAAGGCATGCGTTCAAAAATCCTTTTAAAATTTTATGCACCTCATACTTTCCAATATGGTCAACGATAAACAAATCGGATCAAAGGAGCACAATCGTGAATATCATCGAAACCATAAAAACCCGAAAGAGCATCAGAGACTTCAAGGCCGATCCTGTTCCGAAACACGTGATAAAGGAAATTCTACAAACAGCAATCCGTGCCCCTTCGGCTGAAAACAGCCAGCCATGGGAATTTACCATTATCGCCGGCGATATTCTCGATAAGATCAGAACGGCGAATATTGAGAAATTGAAATCAAAAGCACCGCCTCACCCCGATCTTCTGTCCAAAGGCATGCCCCGGGACAGTGTGTATCGGAGGCGTCAGATCGAAATTGCCAAACAGCTCTTTGGGCTCATGGATATTTCAAGGGAGGATATGGAAAAAAGGAGCCGATGGATGGAGTTGGGGTTCCGGTACTTTAATGCGCCGGCGGCGATCATTATTTTTGTGGATCGATCATTGCCCTACCCCCGGCCGATTTTCGACATCGGCTCGGTAACCCAGAACATTTGTCTGGCCGCACTTCATTTTGGGCTGGGAACCTGTATCGCCAACCAGGGGATCACGTATCCTGAATTGCTGCACGAATATGCCATGATTCCCGAATGCAAACGGATTGTCATATCAATAGCTATCGGGTATCCCAACTGGGATTTCCCGGCCAACAGTGTGGTCAGCAACCGGGAACCGGTTGAAAATATAAGCACCTGGATCGGCTTCGAGTAGAAAATTCTTGTACAGAATACCAGACTTTGTTTTGTCCAAGAAAAGGGCTTTTAACTGCAAAACGATTCGGGTGAGAATAGGCTAACGCTGAGAAAAGGCGTTCTTTTCGAAAAATGCAGCCTTATAGTTTATATTGATTTTCGAAAATATTTTTTCCCCGAAGTGAATGGGAAATGACTGCCCCTGAACACATACAAACTAACAGCGGGTCCACCCACACTCCATGTTGGAGCAGAGCAGACAGCCTTCGGCCCGATGAACCGTTGCACCGCACTCCGGACAGATCAGATCCTTAATGCCGGATGCATCACTACCGTTAAAGTGGATGTCTGCATCTTCAATCCGTCTTGCAACCTCACGGTATATGTCCCCATAAGCCAGAGCCACTTCAAGACCCTTTCCCATGCCGGCCGCACAGCTGTTTACTTCCACATCTTTCCCTGATGATATGGCCTTGGTGCAAGCCGGACAGTGAATCGATTTCATCGAGCCGATAATTTTTTCGGGGGATACACCGGCCCGGAGGCAGTAAGACAACAGTATGCCCATTGCTTTTGTGTTGGCCGCACAACCCCCGCCCACTGTTCTGATAAAAATTTCAACAACCCCGTCTTTATCGAAATGCGGATCCACATAGAGTTTGCCGCAGGCGGTTTTCATTTTCAAACTTGGCCCTGTGGTTGCCCTGGGCCGATGCTTTAGTGCTCCCCGAGCCAGCACCTCTGCTTCTTCGGCTTCCATGGGTTTTTCCCGGACAGTTAAGGCCTGAGCGACCCGGGAACCGTCTCTGTAAAATGTGATCCCCTTGCATCCCATTTCCCATGCTTTGAAAAATGCTTTGGAAATTTCAGATTTTTCCGTATTATACGGTGCGTTGATTGTTTTTGAAACAGCCGAATCCACTCCATTTGCCTGAAATGCAGCCTGGACCATGATATGTTCTTCGATAGAAATATCTTTTGTGGTGACAAAGAATTCAGGCAATGATTCGGTCTTTTTCTTTTGATACCACTCCCAAACCACCGAAGGAATGATGTCAAGGTTTTCACCTTCCAGGCACATCTTGGAATAGTCGAATGCAAAATTCGGCTCACAACCGGACGAGCAGTTTGCAATCAGGGAAAGGGTGCCCGTGGGGGCGACGGTTGTGAGGGTGCCGTTTCGTCTTTTCGGACCGGACAAGGAGTATTCTTCATAGGCCGGTGCCACACCCTTTTCTTTTCCCAACGCAACAGAGGTCTCATTGGCCACCGTATAAATGTCGGACATTATCTCTTTTGCCAGGTCGATGGACTCGCCGGATCCGTATCGAATATGAAGCTTTATGCACATATCGGCAAATCCCATGATCCCCAGGCCGATCTGCCTGGTTTTTAGCGTCATTTCCTCGATCTCCGGAATCGGATAATTATTCACAGAGATGACCGAATCAAGGAACCGTACCGCGGTCTTTACTGTTTTACGAAATTTTTTCCAGTTAATATCAGCATTTCCTTTGATCCAATCCCCTTGAATCATCCGAGAAAGATTGATGGATCCGAGATTGCACGAGCAATACGGTAAAAGCGGCTGTTCCCCGCACGGATTGGTCGCTTCAATTTCACCCATGGGTCGCAACGGATGATTCCTGTTAATGGTATCCAGAAACACAATTCCCGGCTCACCGTTTTCCCATGCACCATCCACAATTTTTTCCCACAGTTCGGATGCGGGAAGCGTTTTGTATACCTTACCGTCGAAAATCAGATCATAATCCTCGTCATTTTTAACGGCGTTCATAAAGGCATCCGTGATTCCCACCGATAAATTGAAATTTTTCAGTGTCCCCTCAATGGTCTTGGCAGCCAAAAAGCTTTCGATATCCGGATGGTCCACCCGAAGTATCCCCATATTCGCACCCTGACGGGTTCCACCCTGCTGGATAATATCGCCGATAGTGAAATCGAATATTTCCATGAAGGAAATCGGTCCGGAAGCGATCCCCCCGGTTGAACGGATATGGTCGCCTTTGGGGCGCAGCCTTGAAAAACTCATCCCGGTCCCGCCACCGTAAGCCTGAACATCCACGGCATCGGAAAGGGTTTTAAAGATACTCCGCCGACTGTCTTCCAGGGGGAGTACAAAACAGGCACTTCCACAGCCTTCGTTTCTTCCAAAGTTTCGCAGGGTGGGGCTGTTGGGCAAAAAATCGAAGTCCAGCATCAATTGGGTATATTGTTTTTCCCATTTTTCACGATCTTTAGATTTTTTTTCATCTCCTGCCACCTTATTCGCAACACGGTGACATAATTTTTCCCAGGTCTCACCCGCTGCGAAGTATCTTTTTTGTAATATCTTCAAGGCGTTTTTTGATATTTCCATTTTCTATCTCCACTATACGCACCCTGCATTTCACATGCCGGATCAAATTCAATCCGTTTGCACCTTGTTCGTGAAAAATGCAGGCTAAAGAAAAGGTGTCGATATTATTTAAAAGACGATTTCTTCAGAAGCTCAAGTGCTTTTTGTACAACATGATCCGGAGTAATTCCGTATTTTTCCATCATGACGCCCCCTGGTGCTGAAGCGCCAAACCTGTTTATACCGATCACAGCACCGGCGCTTCCAATATATTTACACCATCCCATCGGAGAACCGGCTTCCACCGCCAGGCGCATCGGCACATCCGGTAAAAGCACACGGTCTTTATATTTTTGCGACGTGTTTTCAAAAAGCTCCCAACTGGGCATACTCACCGCCCTGGCGGCGACACCCTTTTCAAGCAGACATGCTTTGGCTTCGAGAATAACATGAACTTCAGATCCCGTGCCGATCAGGATAATGTCGGGTTTCCCGTCACAATCCGCTATGACATAAGCCCCTTTGTCCAAACCGTCTTTCGAAGGGCCGGGTGTTAATACCGGAAGTTTTTGACGGCTTAGAATCAGCGCAACCGGGCCGGTGGTTGTTTTGATGGCCTGGCGCCATGCCTGGGCCGTTTCCGATGCATCGGCCGGCCGAATCACCGTAATTCCCGGAATCGCGCGAAGACTGGCCAGATGCTCTACCGGCTGGTGTGTGGGACCGTCTTCGCCCACCGCAATGCTGTCGTGGGTAAAGATATATATGACCGGTATTTTCATAATGGCGGCAACGCGCAATGCCGGCCTCAAATAATCTGCAAAAACAAGAAACGTGCCGCCATAAGGACGAAGGCCGTGGTGAAGAAACATGCCGGACATAATGCCTCCCATGGCGTGCTCCCTGACACCGAAACGGATATTGCGGCCGTCGTAAGCATCTTTTTGAAATTCATGGGACGAATTCAAATATGTCTTGTTTGAAGGGGCCAGATCAGCAGAGCCGCCGATGAGCGTGGTAAGTTTTGGAGCGATGGCGTTCAGCACTTTACCGGATGCCGCCCGGGTGGCCATGGGGCCGTCCGCAATTTGAAAATCGGGGATATCTTCATCCCATCCGGTTGTCAGAAAACCGCTCATGGCATCCACCCATTTTCCTGTCAAATCCGGATATTTTTTGCTGTACGTCCGGAATTTTTCCTGCCATTGGGCCTCTGCTTCTCTTCCGTTGTCAATACACTGTCTGAAATGATTCGATACCGCTTCCGGGACATTAAACAAGGCATCTTCCGGCATGCCGAGGCATTTTTTGGTCAGACGAACCTCTTCTTCACCCAGGGGTGATCCGTGGGCGTCCGCGGAATTTTGCTTGTTGGGACTTCCGAATGCAATATGGGTGTGAAGAACAATTAAGGACGGCCGCCGGGTTTCGGCTTTGGCGGCCTGGATGGCATTATATATGGCATGGACATCGTTGCCGTCGTCAACGTTTAGAATGTGCCAGTGATACGCCTTGAATCGAAGGGCGACATCTTCCGTAAATGTTATCTCCGTAGAACCTTCAATGGAAATATCATTGTCGTCGTAAATACAGATCAATCTGCCAAGTCCCAAATGTCCGGCAAGGGAAGCCGCCTCCGAAGAAATGCCTTCCATCATGTCTCCGTCACCGCAGATCATGTAGGTGTAATGGTCTACGATTTCATGTCCGGAACGATTGAATCGGGCGGCAAGATGCCGTTCCGCCATGGCCATGCCCACAGCATTGGCAAAGCCTTGACCCAGCGGTCCGGTGGTGGTTTCCACCCCCGGTGTATGGCCGAATTCGGGGTGCCCCGGGGTTTTACTGTTCCACTGTCGGAAATTCTGAATATCATTTAGGGTGACGGCATACCCTGAAAGATGAAGCAGGCTGTAAAGGAGCATGGAGGCGTGTCCGGCTGAAAGCACGAAACGGTCCCTGTCGAGCCATCCGGGATTTTCCGGATTGTGTTTCATCACCCGGGTCCAGAGGACATAGGCTGCAGGCGCAAGACCCATAGGAGCACCGGGGTGTCCGGAATTGGCTTTTTGAACCGCATCCATGGAAAGGGTGCGAATGGTATTGATACACAGGTCATCGATTTCTCTCCGGCTATCAGCCAGGCCTTCAGTCATAATTGGTTTCTCCTTTTTTCAGTAAGCAGTAAAATTTGATCACCAAATGCCGATTAAAGCGCTCTCAAAAATTCCGGTTTCAGGTCTATCTTCCCCGCAAGGGCTTCATCGATAAGACTTAACGTCTTTGCCTTGTCCCTGGGCAGTCTTGCCCTGATGGGAAGATAATTCGATGCGTGGTTGGCATGGAAAAGCCCTTTTGAAAGATCCGTAGCGGCAATCATGGTTTTAAGTTCACTCAGCATTTCATCCGGTTCAAGCAGAAAAAATTTTCCTTCTCTGTAATCTTGATACAATGGCGTGCCGGGAATGAGCATCAACGTCAAGGCGCCCACATACTCCGGATCGATGGCGGTAAGGACCCGACCCGTTTCACGGGCATGCATATCCGATCGCGACTTGCCTGCAATCCCCAGGAGTACGGTGATGGAGAGCTTTATCCCCGCAGCCCTCGCCTTTTTGCCCATTTGGATCATCTCTTGGGATGTGGCGCCCTTGTTAATTTTTTTCAATGTTACATCGTCGCCGGTCTCAAGGCCCATGTAGAGAATGCCCAGGCCATGGGTATTCAGTTCCTTGAGTTCATCAAGGGTTTTCATTTTCAGGCTTTTGCAGTTGGCGTATGCCCCCACACGCGTCACCCAGGGAAGCCGCCGTTCAATTTCCAGCAATATACCCAGCAGTCTTTTCTGGGGAACGATCAGGGCGTCTCCGTCACACAGAAATATGCGGCGCTGACGCCGGCAATAGGTTTCGGCAAAGTCGATATCCGACAGGATTACGGAATCCGGCTTTATGCGAAAACGTTCACCTTTGTATGCACCGCAGAATGTGCATTTATTGCGGGAGCACCCAACGGTTATTTGCAGCAGAATGCTGTTGGCTTCACTGGGCGGCCGTATGATATTTCCTTCGTAATGCATGCGCGGTTCCCCTCACCTCAAACTTTAATTGCCCGGATTCTATCTCAATAAAAAATATTTATGCAACTAATTTTCTTTATCACAATCCAAGGAAAAAGATTTTTATCACGAAAGCACGAAATTTTAAAAACACGAAAAAGAATTTTTTGTAACTGTTTAGACCTTTGAAACAAGTCTGTTTTTAGGAAGCTCCGAGTGTGTTTAAATTTTTACTGGAAGCTGTTTGAGTGGATTACGGCTCGTTATGAAAAAACCATTCCGGATTGGCTCGAATGAGATCATATGGTCTGAAAACCAAAATCATTCTCAGAAGCGTAATCCGGTTTTTTCATTACGAGCCGTTATCTACGAGTTCTTTCAGAAAAAATTTAAACACACTCGGAGCGATTCATTTTCAAATAGCTAAACTCTTACAATTTTTTTTATTTCGTGCTTTCGAGTTTTCGTAATTGTTTTTAAATTTTTGCCACAAAAACACAAAACTGACAACCGAGGAACTTAAACAGGGGGCACGCCGGGACGTCAGGGTGCGAAACTTGGGTTATTATGTCACACCGTTATAATTTCATGATTGATTTTTTCTTAGCTAAATTCCTATAAGTTTGATACGGTTACAACCATTTGAAAAATGACATTCGGAGCCAATTTATATGATACTCGATCTGGTGCTTTTCGTAATCGGTCTGTTGATGCTCTATTACTGCGCCGGCTGGCTGGTCAAAGGATCATCGAGTCTGGCGCGAAGTATGGGTTTGACGCCCCTTGTTATCGGCCTCACCGTCGTGGCATTCGGGACCTCGACTCCGGAACTGGTGGTAAGTGTCGTGTCTTCCGTTAAAGGCAAAAGCATGATTGCCGTGGGCAATGTCGTTGGAAGCAATATCTGTAACATCGCCCTTGTGCTCGGCTTGTCGGCGCTCGTACATCCCTTAAAGGGGAACCGGTCCGTCATCCAGCGGGACATACCGATAATGCTGGGAGTATCCCTGTATCTTCTGGTGATTTCGATGAATTCGAGAATCGGCAGACTCGAAGGCGCGTCGCTTTTCGGCGGCATTATCGTATATACATACTTCAATTATTACATTGCCCGCAAGGAATCCAGGCGAAAAATTAATCATGAAGGCATTGCCTTCGCACATGCCGTGGAAAACATCGAACATATAACTTCCAGATCCAGACAGATCGTATGGATCACGGCGGGAATTATCGGTGTCATTGCCGGCGCCGAAATTCTCATTGATGCCGCTGTCGACATCATGAAGGTATTCGGCGTCAGCGAAAAATTTATCGGCCTGACCATTGTGGCGCTAGGGACCTCGCTCCCCGAACTTGCCACGTCCGTTGTCGCCGCATTTCGGAAAGAGATGGATATCAGCATCGGCAATCTTGTGGGGAGCAATGTTTTTAACATACTCAGCGTGCTCGGTGTGGCTTCTCTGGCAAAACCGATTC
>JAWOIY010000101.1:0-16633 GCA_046484425.1 Desulfobacterales bacterium
CAAACTTGTAAAAAGTCTTTTGTGAGCGACATTTGAGCATTTGGGGAATCAGCGTTTCAAGCGGTGAAGCGTTAAAAATTTCAAGCTGTTTGAGGCGCTTGCGCCGAGTTCTTGAAATTTAGCGGAACCGATGGAAGCGCCCCCAAATGGTCACGGAGCGAGCAATATTGACTTTTTACGAAACCATCAAATTTCGTTCATACGGTTTGCGTTATGTCTTTCGAATTATCTACAATTTTATTTTAGCATATTTCCGGAATTAGTACAAAGTTTGAAAAAATACATCAAAGGTGAAAAGGTTATCAATCCAACGCATTTTCTACCGCCGCGCCAATTCTTTGTCTGAAAATAGACCCTGATACAAGGCTGCGCCCAGCAGAATCAAGCCGAACAAGGCATGATTGAACCCTTCAAATTTCGTCCAGATGACTTCTTCTGCTGTTGTGATGAGCAGGACTCCCAGCAGCGGTCCAAGTAAACCGCTTACCGGTACAATTCGCGAACTCAGCAAGGCCGTGATACTGAGAGTGAGGCTGAATCCTGAAGGCGGACTTACGTAAGAGGTCCGCGCCAGATGAATGGCACCGGCCATGCACGCCGGGATTGCAGCGGTCATCAGGCAGAGAATTTTTACTTTGCGAGTGGGAATACCGACAGCCTCGGCCGCATCTTCGCTGGCTTTCGTTTCTTTTGAATAGAGCCCCCAGCGGGAACGGGAAAAAAACACATGACACGCCGCGGTTACCAGAAGCAGAAGTGCGGCCAGAAGGCTATAGTGGTATTTGGATAGGACTTCCGGGATATAAAGCCCCGCCGAACCTCCGGTTACGCCTTCCAGTATTTCTACAATTTTTTGAAAAATAATGAGGACACCAAGGGTGGCCAGGGAATAATAGCCATGGTTCAGTCCGGCCAGAAGAAGGGTGACAAGCATTGCTATGATGAAGCTCAACAATAGGGTCAGAAATAGCGACGGAAAAAAGGAAAGGCCCATTGAGATGCCAAGACCAAAACAGTATGCGCCCACCCCGAAAAAAACGGCGTGGCCAAGGCTGATGAGCTCCAGAGACCGTCCCGGAATGTCATACGATACGGCCATGGTTCCGTTAATGATCAAAGAAAAAACAAAAATACCGACGTATCCTTCGTTGAATATGGCGCTGGCAATTGTCAGAACGCTTAAAATTACGATTGAAAAAAGTATCTGCCACCGCTTCATTGATGTCTCCCGCTTCTTTTAAGTACCAGGTAAGCGACCAACAGACTGTATACGATGGTATCCGTTGATGTATACGTAAACAAATACGCGGCAAAGGACTCTATAAAGCCCAGGGCTAAACCGGCGACGGCCGGGCCTCTGAGGTTTCCCATGCCTCCGGCCACCACGATAAAGAGTGCTTTAAGAGTCAGATCGAGCCCTTGTCTGGGACCCAGAGGATATAAGGAAGAATAAAAAATGCCGGCCAACCCGGCCAGAATCGTGGCCAGGCCCAGGGCACTCATGGAAGTAAAGCCCGGATGTATTCCATAAAGAGATGCGGCCTCTTTGTCCTGTGCCAGTGCCCTCATGGACCTTCCCATGTCGGTTTTTTTCAAAAAAATGGTTGAAAGTCCTATGGTTGCAGTGGCCATGCCCAGTAGAACCGCTCTCAGACCAGGAATTTTCAGATTCAAAAGATTAAAGGTTGGAAACGGAATATACGTCGAGATAGGTTCCCAGCCTTGCCACCATACAAAAGTATCTTCCAAAATAAGCGCTATACCCAGGCTTGCGATCAGAGATGCTACGACACTGGCGGACAGGGAAAGGTTGCGAAAAGGCGTCACGATGACCAGGTGCAAAAGGAATCCGAAAGCCAAAAAGACCGGCATGGACAGGACGCAAAAAAACCATGGCGAAAACGGAAAAAAAACCAGAGACTTTTTATAGAGTATCGCTGCCAGAACTGCCAGGCTTCCGTGGGCGAGGTTAAGAACTCCCATTATGCCGAATGCCAGCGAAAGTCCTACAGCAAGCAGTGCATATACGCTTCCTAAGAAAAGGCCGCTGATAAGAACTTGAATCACCTTATGTCACTTTTAAAACCGGATCTTCCAAAAGGCTGATCGAATGAAAAAATCCTTAATTCCCCGAATTTGGATAACGGTGACGGGCAGTGGCGACGTCAGAGGGCCAGACAATGTTGTATTTCTCGCCAATGATCTGCGACGGATACGTGTTGATGGTGCCCACTCCGTTTTCGGCAAAGCTCACCACGCCGCCAATGGTCATAACCCTGAGCCTTTTTAAAGTCAACATCAGTTTTTCCTTGTCGAGACTGCCTGCCCTTTCAATGGCCTGGGTTGCCACTTCAAATGCCATCATATAGGCCGGTGCCCATGGAAAGTCATCGAGGCTGATCCCGGAGCCCTTCATGACCTCCGTGAACAATTCCGGATTTCCATAATCCATTCCCTGTGTCCAGTATGACTGGCCGATAATACCTTCTGCTCCGGCCCCAAGTCCCTTTTTGAAGACACCACTGTGGTGAATGACATGAAACTCTTTTGGATTTAGGCCCAATTCTCTGGCCTGGCGCATAAATGCGATGGAAAACGGCACGTTGGCAGAAACAAAAACAATATCCGGTGACACATCTTGAATCTTTACGATGGTCGCAGTGAAATCGTGCGTATCCGCCGGAAGTACTTTAAGGGAAACTTCTTTCAATCCTGCGTCTTCGGCAAGCTTTTTGGCGCCATGATATACCCCCTGAGGGTGGAGCGTATCTTCAACAACAAAGGCAACGGTTTTAGCCCATCCTTCGGCCTGGATCATGTCCCAGTAACGATGCGTATATCTGGGGGCTGAATCGATAACGCAGACGATCCATTTGAAACCGCGGTTGTAGATTTTGTGAGAATTGGCGCAAATGGCAATAAACGGGACATTGTTTTCCTCCGAGGCAACGCTGGCCGCAAATGTAACCGGACTGGAATAGGGCCCGAGCAGAATATTTACCTTGTCCACGGAAATCAACCTTTCGTAAAACTTTCGGGCAGTGGGGCCGTCGCTCTTGTCGTCATAGACGATGAATTTGACCGGGAGTCTGGCGTCCGCCGATTTAAGGTATATGCCGCCCCGGCGGTTGATCGTTGTCGCATACGCTTCCATTAGTTTTTTAAAAGGTCCCACTTCCGTGGAGAATTTACCACTCATGGATACTGTTGCCCCGATTCTAATTTCTTTCGGCATTTCGGCATATGCGCATTTCGGCAAAACGGTCATGATGCAGAACACTAAAATTGCAATGGACCAAAGGAATAATACGGTGTTGTTGTGAATCTTCATTTCTCCTCCTTCCATAAAAAAAAAGCCGTCCCGAGTCGGGATGGCCTTTTGGCTTGAGCATAACTCGTCAGTATCCATTCGAATTTTCGACCACTTTTACATCATGCCGGATGTATTGTCAAGGAAAAGCCAAGGTGTTATCAGCCTGTTGCCGGATGCCTGCTTTTTGGTGAAAGATCCAGGTATCATTGACGCTGTCGGGAATGGGTCGGCATTTTAAAACATCCCTTACAACATTGAGTGAAAGGGCAAATTCCGTCGTTGTCCTAAGCGCAGCCTTCGCAAGCGTTTTTGTGACCACTATTATATATATTGCAATACCAACTACATGTGTGGTATTTAAAAGAATATGAGACCGGATCTCGATCTGAAGCATTCAAACATCTCGCGTCTGATTCACTCAAAAAAAAGCATGCAATTTTTTGATTGAGCAAGTATGGCAAACCTAATCACACTGGGGCGATTCTTCCTGCTGATCGTACTGATTATACTGGCCTACGCCCAAAACCCCAAACTGCAACTGGTTAACTGCCCATTGCTGGTAATCATTTTTGTCCTTGACGGCGTTGACGGATATGTTGCTCGTAAGCGCAATGAAGCGTCATTATTCGGGGCCATATTTGATATCGCCATTGACCGCGTGGTAGAAAATGTGCTCTGGGTGGTGCTCGTGGATCTCAGGATTATACCGGTGTGGATAGCGGCTGTTTTTTTGATCCGCGGTTTTGTGGTCGACTCCATTCGCTCCCAGGGCGCATCCGAGGGACAAACCCCATTTGGCATGATACGCTCTCCCATTGGTAAATTCATCGTCGCCAGCAGCTTTATGCGGTTATTTTATGGAGCATTGAAGGCCGTGACCTTTGGCTTTATTTTTCTGATTCAGCCCTGGCCGGCTCTTTTCCCGAGTTTTTACACTGAATTCCAGAGCATGTTGACTGCGGTTAAGTGGGTACTTGTGTATGCGACCGTCACGGTGTGTGTGATCCGCGGCCTACCAGTTATTTTAGAGTTTACAGCCCGCGAAAACAGGCTGTTTTCGGCATTCCGAAAATAAATCATGCCTGCTCTACAGGACGTGGCTTGCGGGGAGCAGGCCGGTCAAATGAATTCGCTGAAATCGGTCCATCGCCATATATTTTCCCAAAAGGCGATATGAACCTTGACGTCTCAGCGTGACCCCATATCGTTTCTTAGTTGTCAATTTTGTGCTTTTTGTGGCAAAAATTTAAAAACAATCACAAAAACCCTAAAGCACAAATAAAAAAATATTCTTTTTCGTGTTTTTAAAATTTCGTGCTTTCGTGATAAAATTTTTGTTTGGGTTCAGGTTTGTCCAGGATTAATCTGAATAATAAATTTGGTTAAATGGCATGTCCTTGGTTTTTTTCGATTTAGATGGAACGCTGATCAAAGGGCTATCTTCCGAGAAGCGGTTTTTCGTGTTTCTGCTGTGCGGCCGCATTCTGGGTTTTCCCCAGTTGGCTGCATTTATAGCTTTTACATTGCGCCAGTATAAGCACTCACGCAAAGACGTCTGGAAAAAGAACAAGGCTTATCTCACCGGATTGAGCCAAAATAAAATTCAGCACCTCGCAGAACAATTCGTCGCACAGGCCTGTTTGCCTAATCTGCGTCCCGTTATTAAAAGGCGCCTCGACAACCACCTATCGCAAGGTGATATCGTTGTTCTCTTGACCGGTACACCGGACTTCATTGCTAGGCCAATTGCCAAGCAGTTGGACATCACCCATATCGCTGCGACCGTTTGCGATACCAGGAACGGCTACTTTACAACCGCTCCTCCGCGCATCCATCCATTTGGTGAAGCCAAATTACATATTGCCAAGCAAATGTGTCGAAATTTCAATACTATGTTGGCTAAATGCACCGCTTATGCCGACTCAGCCACCGACATTGCCTTGCTGGCATCAGTATATCAACCGGTCGCAGTTTATCCGGATAGTAAACTACGGCAAATTGCCAAGAAGCGCGGGTGGGAGATCATTGGTTAAAGATCAAGATCTTCCTAAGGAAGGTTAAATCCATGATCATTCAAAGTATGGCGGGACTTCTGGTATTTTCCGGCGTTGCCTGGCTGATCAGCGAAAATCGTAAAAAGGTTAAGCTTAAACTGATAATAGCGGGGGTTGCCATCCAGTTGCTGGTTGGATTTATCTTGTTAAAGCCGCCTGTTTTTAGAGGATTTTTCATTTCGTTGAATCATCTGGTCCTGTCGCTTGAGGAATCAACCAAAGCCGGAACGTCCATGGTTTTCGGATATCTTGGCGGCGGTGACTTGCCGTTTGCCGAAAAATTTCCGGGTTCCAGCTTTATTTTGGCCTTCCAGGCCCTTCCCGTGGTTCTCGTTATCAGTGCGCTTTCTTCACTCTTGTTCTACTGGAGAATCCTTCCTCTGGTGGTAAGGGCATTTTCATATGCGATTGAAAAAACATTAAAGCTGGGGGGTGCAGAAGGGCTTGGTGTTTCTGCGAACATATTTGTGGGTATGGTTGAATCCCCTCTGTTTATCCGGCCTTATTTGAAGGAGATGACCCGGAGCGAAATATTTACGCTGATGACTTCGGGTATGGCCACAATCGCCGGTACTGTAATGGTGTTGTATGCCAGTATTTTAAGCAAAACCATACCTGATATTATGGGCCATATACTGACAGCTTCCATCATTCTCTTGATGTATTTAATCTTATTTGTTATTTTATGATAGAGTGATGTGGGAAGCTTTTCCATTTTGAACCGTTTCAAAATATTTGTTTGTTTAAAGGATGATGGTTTCGTAAAAAGTCGATATTGCTCGCTCCGTGACCATTTGGGGACGTTTCCATCGGTTCAGCTAAATTTCAAGAACTCGGCGCAAGCGCCTCAAACAGCTTGAAATTTTTAACGCTTTACCGCTTGAAACGCTGATTACCCAAATGCTCAAATGTCGCTCACAAAAGACTTTTTACGAGTTTGTCAAGGATAGAATCAGGAGAACATGAAATGCTCGATATCGTAAACCGATTTTTTGGAAAATCAGTTGAGAGCAATCCTAAAAACACAGGCCAGGAAGCGGGTCATAACATAAATGTTGCGGCTTGTTGCCCAAACGAAAAATCTTTTTGAACGCGCATTTTGTTTTCTTCATGCTTATTTACGAAGTCCACCCTAAGGGCTGGATGTGGGACCAAGGACGAATTCCGGAATTCGCTGCGGGAAGCTTATTAAAGGAAAAAACACCCATGGTTGACGAGAAACTCCGTGTCCATATTTTTGATATGGTGACTTCCATAGCCAGGGTCGTCGATATGATGAGCCCTGTTATTGGAAGGCATCATTTGCAGGTTTCCTATTTGGCCTATCAATTGGCCGGAGAACTCAATTTTTCGGATGAGAAAAAATTTGAAGTCTTTATGGCCGGGGTATTGCATGATGTCGGGGCCTTTTCCCTGGAGGATCGACTGGACCTGCTTGAATTCGAGGATACAAAAGCCGGGGAGCATTCCATGGCCGGCAGTCTGATCCTTGAAACATTTAAACCGTTTTCGGTCATTGCCAGACTGGTTAAATTCCATCATGTGCCCTGGAAAAATGGGAAGGGCGCCTTTCAAAATGGAGAATCCGTTCCCGTCAGAAGCCATATCATCCATCTGGCGGATCGGGTGGCGGTCAAGATATCCAAAAAAGAGCCGGTATTGAATCAGGTTCGGGGTATTTGCCATGCAATTTCAGAACTCAAGGGTGAGATTTTCGTTCCTGGGCATGTTGAAGCATTCTTAAATATTGCGAAGCGTGAGTATATCTGGTTAGATGTAATTTCAGATTCCATCGAGGCAGTTTTAAAAAGAACGATTTTAAACCGGACAAATGAGCTTACAATAGAAGAAATGGTTGAATTTTCAAGATTAATATGCCGGCTGATCGATTTTAAAAGTAAGTTTACGGCTGCACATTCCAGCGGTGTGGCGGCCGTAGCCATTGAACTGTCGAAATTGGCCGGCTTTTCAAAAAATGAGCGAAAGCTTATCGAAATTGCGGCTTATTTACATGACCTCGGAAAACTTGCCATTCCTTCGGAAATTCTTGAAAAACAGGATAAGCTTACCGATAATGAACAATTTATCATGCGTTCACATGTTTACCATACCTATGGGGTTCTTGAATCTTTTGAAATGCTCAGGGTAGCAGGTTACTGGGGGGCATTACATCAAGAACGGCTCAATGGTACGGGCTATCCTTTTGGATTGAAGTCGGACGAATTACCCCTTGGCTCAAGAATTATGGCGGTGGCCGATGTTTTTACAGCTTTGACGGAAGATCGACCCTATCGAAAAGGGATGGATCCAAAAAATGCCATCATGGTTTTGGAATCGATGGTTGAGGCTGGTGAACTGGATGGTGCTCTGGTTGATATGGTTCTAAAAAATTATGGTGAGATAAATGGTATACGCGATTCTGCCCAAATGGAAGCTATGCATAACTATAATGCCTTTCGAAAAATTCTGAATCGCGACGTAAAAAAAACATTTGGGGGATAGGGAACATATGGCATTTTAGGTGTTGTATACGGTTTGAAATCGTAGCTTGACCGATAATAAAACCATAGACATCCGTTTAGCGCTGAAATATATTAGAAATTATGAATTTGATATCAGGTATCCAATATAATTACAAAGGGCTGAAGCTGGGGCTGAAAACACCGATGCTCCTGTTTTTGGGACTTGTCCGATTTGTCGTAATTGTGGTGATTGCCATTGTATCGGCGGGTCTTATTTTTTCGTATCACAATGAAATTTTGAGCCTGATATGGGCAAAGCCCGAGAGCAACTGGATTGTCTGGCTGTGGTATGTGGTTTCCTGGCTCTTGACTTTATTGCTCATGGGAATTTCTGCAGTTGTTTCCTTTCTCATTTCCCAAATTTTGTTCAGCGTGATCATTATGGATACCATGTCAAAGATAACTGAACAAAAGGTAGCCGGTCGTGAAAAAGAGACAGAACGCATATCCTGGCTGAATTATTTTTTTTCCCTGCTCAGACAAGAAATTCCCAGAGCCGTTATTCCGGTAATGATTGCCTTGATTCTCATGATTCTGGGATGGCTCACGCCGTTTTCTCCTGTGACGACGATCATTTCGGCGCTTGCGGCAGGGGTTTTTCTGGCTTGGGACAATACGGACCTGATTCCGGCAAGAAGACACGAACCATTCAGGAGCCGGTTTAAATTTCTTTTCCGGAATTTTAGCTTTCATCTTGGTTTTGGATTGTGGTTTTTGATTCCGGTTCTGAATATCCTCTTTTTATCCTTTGCTCCTGTTGGGGCCACACTCTTTTATATTGAACAGATAGACCCCAAAACGACTTAGTGCTCTAATTCATAAATACGTAACCGTATTTACGAATACATGTACTTAGTTTATGTTAAGCATACCCTGCAGCTTCGTTGAAGCAGGACGCAGAACGTTGCTCCGCCTAAGATGCAGGGAATGCACGCGGAAAGAGTTTTAAAACCGGCGTGTTACTCGGAACGATCAAAGCAATTACGCCGCTGCTTCAGAATGCTCGATTTGGCCGGAACCTATGGTTGGAGTGATACTGGCTTGCGATGTAGACGTAATCATCTTGTAACTACAGAGCAAACGATTGCCGATTGTTCCAGCCAGACGCTTGAAGAATATGAGACCATTGGACAGATCTTGTTCCAGGATCTTTTGTAAGGTTCTCCTGTCAAATTTTTGCACTACCGTATCTGTTGAACATTCAGCAGATGCAGAATAAACATCCCGGTCGATCAGACTCGACCACCCAAAGGCTTCCCCGGCATGATCGACAGTGTGAACCATCTGACCGACTTCACCGATGGTCAATTTTACGCGCCCTTTGATTAAAATAAAAAAATAGGCGGCGGAATCTCCTTCTTGAAAGAGAAAAGTTCCTTTCTGGTGGGATTCCTTTTCCGCAGTATTCATGACTTCCTTTACAAAATTATTACTCATACCCCAAAAAAGATCTGATTGTGGGAAATACATGGCGCCTCCTTTCTCTCCGGATGACCACGGGCTTTTAAGAACATGGCCAGGCATAGTGTGGTCAACATAATGGAGTCGAAAGACAATAAAAATTTAGAATAAGAATAGGTCGACTGCCAAGGATATAAATGTCCCCAAAGAGTTGAAACAACACTCTTTGGGGAAGCATATGGGCATTTTTAAGAGACCTGTTTTCATATTTCTCCTTTTTTTGTTAGATGTTTGGAAAATAACAAATAAGCGCCAAAAGCTGAAGCCGATCAATTCTTGACAGATGGAAGAACAGATGAATTGGTGATCAGTTTCTCATCGATTATTAGCAGTGCTAATCCCGTGTGAACATGATGACCATGGAGAAAAATCGAATAGGAATTTCAAATGCAGGATAATATTCGCAGCGTTTAAGACAAATTGAACTTGAGGACAGTATGCATCGCCAATCGTCTAATTTCTTATATATCACAGAAAAGTTGAGCATGTCAAATTTTTATTAATACCGTATTTTTCAGAAGCTCAACTGCATTCTCCCACTCTTGCAGGGTGACGCCATACATGGTAAATATATTTGAATATTCTCCCATAGCACTGGTCGTTTGATAAGGGGCCGAGGGCCTTAGGATTTTAGGGTTCGAGTGATTGGATAAAACCATCACCGTATGAAGCGTTTACTCGAAAGTTCGGGTGCGAAACTTGAGTAATAAAGATAAAAAGAAACCCGTCATGATCAGTACCCCGGATAGGCTGATACCCCAGGAAAAATAACCCAAATCCGCCATCATCCCAATCAAGGCGGGAACAGCACCACCCCCTAGAACAAAGGCTATGGGTATGGTTAAAGAGATGACCAAACTTCTATTTTCCGGCGTACTTATGGATGACAATACGGAAAAACCGGCAGGAAAAAAGCATACAGCCAGAATCGGTTGTAGAAATACGACGATGACGACCCAGAAAGTTGAAACGATACCCAATAGAAAGGTAAGAACCCCGGTAACAAAAAATACACTCACCATAATTGTCCTCGGGCCCAAACGATCTGTTGCCCATCCTGCTAAAAACGCCATCCCCAAGGTCGAAATGCGTGAAATACCAACCAGACTGTTTGCCCATTCATGAGTTACACCATGTTCGGAGATCAAATATAAGGGAAGCATATTGTAAATTCCAAGTGTACTCGTTATCGCCAACCCAAATAAAAAAATCAAGATCCAGAAAGCGGGGGTGTTTAGAATTGTTTTAATTGAGGAAAAATTCGGAGCTTCTCCCAAGAAACTTCCGCCTTCTCCAAAGCGAGCAAATACGATTCCCATAATAACCGAACATATTCCAATCAACGATAAAATATACCGCCAGAAAAACCAGTGAAGGAGCATCTCGGCCAATAATGGGACTATTATAAAGCTTAAATTTGGCGCAAGTTCATGAATGGCCACTGCTTTTCCCCAGTGTCTGGGTTTGACCAGAGATGTCACGGTTGTAATACCCGACGGAAGATAAAAGCCTGCTGAAATTCCCAGCATAAATACGCAGAAACGCATTGCAAAGAGAGTCTTGGCAAAAGAAATGGCTGAAAGGGCACAACCTACGGCTATGGCCGAAACAGCGATGGTTTTTTTGTGGTTAATGTGAGAAGATATATATCCGGATCCCAAGAGAGAAATAAAATATCCTATGGAAAGGAACAAGAAAAACGAGCCGACATTACCGTGACTCAATCCCAAATCTTTTTCAATTGCGGGCAACAGTGGCGCTAAAATGATTCTGGCAGAAAAGTTTATTAAAAAAATGGACGCTATAAGAAAAAGTGGTGCCAGTTGAGAGCGGAACGACTCATCGCCAATTGTGTTATTTCTAACCGTTGTACTCTTTTCAATGTCGTTCAATAATAAGATTCCTTTTCCGATTTATCTGCAAAGGCTTATGTGTCGTTGGTTGGCAACAATCAACCAAGTTTCGCGCCTCTTTATTCCGCTAAACCCTGATTTGGCAAAAGAAAACCATGGGAAAAACTATGGGTGCATTCTGACATTGTCAAGCGGAAACTCAGGAAAATTCGGAAACATTTTTTGTTTCACATTTTCAAACGCTCATGTAATATAAAAATAAAATATTGGGATCCAAGCGTGAAACGATCCATGCGCTTACAAATGTCTTCCAAAGATCACCTAAAGGTAAATTCGAGGTAACTACTCAGGGGGGCAGTTGTTTTCCCGTAACGTTACCTGTCCGCTCGTGCCTTGCATGGCAGCGGGTTGGCGGAGTCGCTTTGTATTTTCAGTGAGTTAGCAGTGGGGGAGACACATACAATTTGAGATATACTTTCAAATTTTGAGCATCAAAACCATGAGAATTCTTTTGATATCTGCCAACACCGAAACCATTAATATGCCGGTTTTGCCGTTGGGTCTGGGATGTGTGGCCGCGACAATACAAAATGCCGGATATGATGTTCGGCTGTTAAATCTACAGGATCACACGGATGCGGTGACGGTTGTTCGAAAAACCGTTGAAGAATTTCAACCGGATGTGATTGGAATATCAGTTAGAAATATCGATGACCAGAATATGGGAAGCCCCAAGTTTTTATTGAATCCTGTAAAGGAGACGGTATCCGTCTGTCGCAGTACAACGGACGCCGTCATTGTTTTAGGGGGTGCAGGATATAGCATTTTTCCTCAGGCAGCCTTGGATTATTTACATGCCGACTTCGGAATTCAGGGGGAAGGAGAAGCGGCGTTCCTGGAACTTCTCGAGAGACTTCGCAATAAAACCCGGCTTTCGGGGATTCCCGGCCTCTTTTTTCAAAGACAACAAATTCAAGGTGGACCAAAGCGAATCAAAAATTTGGCCGAATACCCGCTTCCGCTTCCAGATGCCCATATCCGAATTCCGGACACACTCAGAGGAGAAGATATATGGCTTCCGATTCAAACCCGCCGGGGATGTCCGATGGATTGTAATTACTGTTCAACCGGTGCGATTGAGGGTCGGACACTTCGCCAATATCCCCCTGAGAAAATTATTACAATGATTTTACGATACGTTGATGCCGGTTTTGATCGGTTTTTTTTCGTAGACAATACCTTCAATCTGCCGCTTTCATATGCAAAAAACCTTTGTGATCAACTGATATCAGCGAATGTGAAGATTATATGGCGATGTATTTTGTATCCATGGAAAGTTGATGAGGAACTGGCAAACAAGATGGCTCTGGCGGGCTGTAAAGAGGTCAGCTTTGGTTTTGAAAGCGGCTCCATAAAGGTGCTTCGAAAGATGAACAAAAAATATCGTCCATCCGACGTACGGAAAATTTCAGAACGACTGAAGGCAACTGGTATTCATCGCATGGGATTTTTGCTGCTGGGAGGACCCGGTGAAAGCAAAGATACGGTTACGGAAAGCCTGAACTATGCGGATACATTGGAACTGGAATCTGTAAAAGTGACTATCGGTATTCGAATTTATCCGAATACATTGCTGGCAAAAACAGCACTTAAGGAAGGAGTCATAGAGACGGGGGATGACCTTCTTTTCCCAAAATTCTACATTGCCAAGGGGCTGAAAGGCTGGCTGGAAGAAACCGTGGCCGCCTGGATGGAACATCGACCGAACTGGATAATCTAAATCCACTCAAAATTTCCTTGTTTCAATTATAGGAAGTTGTTGAATAACCTGATGTGTGATATAAAAACAATACATTAATGCAACAACATCAAAACGGGAGGAAACCCAATGTACTTTATTGGAAACTTTGTTCACGCTACCAATCAGGAGAAAACTTTGGAAGTTGGAAGGCGCCATGGTGAGTTCAGTCTGATCGTTGATGCGGAGAATCCATACCTGGCCATCCTCAAGTTTAGAGACCGGATTGTCAAGTATCGAAAAATGAGCGATTTTTTTCAAGGTGACTGTTCCATTTATTTGATACAGCTTTCTGAACTTGACCAATTTCCGGTTGATGAAGCCATGATGTTCAATTACAAATCAATTGCCGGTGATCCTATGATGCCATTTATCCGCTGCTCGCTTCCGAACGATTTGGCTGACACCTGCAGGCTTTTCGACTGGAAGAACAACATTCCCGAGATTGACGGACAAAAAGAAAAACTATTTCTTCAGTTTGAAGCAGGTTCTTCCAATCTGCCCAGCGAGCCAGACAACAATTTTTTGTTGTCTCCCGAAGTTTAACGCGCATCATATATTTAACAAAGATACCAACAGTTAAATTGATACAGGGAATATGCCGGGTGAATTTCAAAAGGGAGAATTGTTATGTCCGTACTCGTAAAAAATCCGGAAAAATATTTTAAACGGTTTATACCCTCAAGAAGTGCATTGCTAAAAGAAATGGAAGAAGAAGCATTTCAGGAGGACATACCCATTATCGGCCCGGTAGTCGGTGAGCTCCTTTTCATACTGGCCAGGCTTGTTCGTGCTGATAGAATTCTGGAGCTTGGAACGGCAACCGGGTATTCCGCTATTTTTCTTTCAGAAGCATTTGAAAATTTAAAGGGGCGCCTTGTAACCATAGAAAATAATCCGATAATGGCGGAAAGAGCGATGAAATACTTTCATCGGGCGGGTTTTGACCAGAATATTGAGGTTCGAGTCGGTGACGCTATCGAAGAAATGAAAAAAATACCGGGATCGTTTGATCTGATTTTTATGGATATCGACAAAGTCGACTACGTGAAAGCATTGCCGCATTGCGCCCATCTTGTTCGCAGAAACGGACTGCTTGTTGCAGATAATGTCGGATTTGAAGATGCCGACGCATTCAACACAGCGATATTCAACTCCAATAAATGGAGAACGGTGAGTTTGTTTTCATTTTTGCCACTTCATTCTCCTGAAAAAGATGGACTGTGTTTGGCCCTTCGTCTCTGATTAAAATAATACCTCAAATTTCGAAGATGTTTAATCAACAATCCGTTCAATAGCCGGGCTGTACGGATATAGACATGCATTTAACATAAGGAGGTGTTTCATGGCACAATCGAATTACCGGGAATCCGGGGATTTTATTCAAAACAACCTGCGACTGAAAACCTTTCCTGTTGCTGTCAAGTTTTTGAAAGATAAATCAAATTTTCCTGATAAAACCCGTCAACCTTCGGCGGTTTTGGGGAAACGGGTCACGATATGTCAGGGCGTCACCATGGCCCGAGTTTACGGTTGGACGGTCGGGCTTACCAGGGAAGATTTGATCTGCGTTCCAGCGATGATTGCATTTGGCTTCAGCGGTGCTGAGGATCCGGCCGAAACCCTTGGGAAGCTGTTTTGTGAGGTGGATTTTTCCCAGACCGAAGAAAATGGACGCAAAGAAGTCGATGAGATGGTTCGTCTGGAGAATAAAGAATCTGAAGCCATTGTTTTGGCTCCCCTGCAAAAGGGATTATTTGATCCGGATACGATCACATTTCATGGCAATCCAGCGCAGGTCATGCGCATGATCCAGGCACTGGTTTTTGAAGAAAGCCGGCGTATTTCCGGAAACTTCGGCGGAAAGGTTGAATGCAGCGAATATCTAATTGCCCCCTACAAAACCCGATCTCCACGTGTTGTTATTCCGGGTATGGGGGATCGAATATTTTCAATGACACAGGACGATGAAATGGTCTTTTCCATTCCCGGCCAGCTTCTTGAGGGTTTGGTGAGGGGGCTGAAGAATTCGGGGAAGAAGATCGGCGCCCGGTATCCAGTGACCTTTTATCAGAACTTTCAACCGGAATTTCCCAAGCCTTATCAAGAGCTGGGGGAGACGTTGGGCATTTTGTGATGGGACTGGATTTATTATTTGCGAATCAGCTCAATATAAGGGTGGACATATTACGATTCAAAAAAATCGTTTTAATAAGGTTGATGGTTTCGCAAAAAGTCGATATTGCTCGCTCCGTGACCATTTGGGGGCGTTCACATCGGTGAAGCTAAATTTCAAAAACTCGGCGCAAGCGCCTCAAACAGTTTGAAATTTTTAACGCATCACCGTTTGAAACGTTGATTCCCCAAATGCTCAAATGTCGCTCACAAAAGACTTGTTACGAGTTTGTCAACATTGGCATAAAAATTGCTATAAATCTGAATACAATGGAATCAAGTTCCATGCTTTTTCTTGATTCCCACCTCCTTTCGACCCTGTTAGGTTGTCGCTGCCTAACAGGGTTTTTTATTCCACACTATAAAACCCCCGCATTGCGGGAGTTATAGGCAAGATGCCTCTGCTTTGGCGTATTATGTCAAAAAATACAAATTCCAAGCACCATTACAAATAAATCTTAAATTCAAATACTCAATGACCAAAACCTTCCAAGACGACATTGTTTGGATATTCGAATTTTGGTCATTGGGATTTGTTTGATATTTGGGATTTGATATTTGGAATTTCAGTAAGTCAATGAACATCTGGTAAAGCGAATCCCTATGGGGATAACCAAAGACTGACCCTTCCCCGCAACACGGGATCTTCGATGGGCCAGAATCCCATTTCTGGAATTCACCGTCAATTTTTTCGCATAACCGTCAACAGGTTGCCGGAATCGATTCCCGTAACGATCATTTTATCAATTTTGTAAGAGTTTAGTCTTTTGAAAATGAATCGCTTCCTAAACACAGATTTGTTTCAAAAAGCTAAACAGTTACTCAATTTTTAATTCATTCCGGGCTTATTTCTTAACCAATGGACCCATAAAAAAAGGGGGTAAGATAAAACTTAAATAATAAAATTCAAATGCCACAAATCAAAGGCGGACAGTGAATAAAGAGAAATAAAAAGGACCAAAGGGAGTGTCATGAGATCGACCATGCTCCAAAGCCGCACTTCTTCGCATGGTTTAAATAAATGAGGGGTCGGGGTGTTTTTCCAAACAACCGCTACATGGATAATCTTTTTTTAAACCGCATGAACTCGCGGCAAGGGATCGTAAAGAAAAATCAGGAAACTATCTTTGAAATATCAATAGGTTGTCTGCATTATTTTAAAATTCTTTTAAAGATACGATTTCGGTTTGCGCCTGTTTTTTCTAACGATCCCTAAGCCACTCAGACAGCATCCGATTTAAAAAAAGATCAGCCATTCCGCTATATTCAAGAATTCAGGAGAAAAACTCCCCGACCCCTGAATAATATACGATGATCAAAAAGAAAAATTCAAAACAAAGATAACCTATTAAATGTATAAAATTCACGATTAAGTTAAACCGTTATCCGTCTTCAAACACAATTACGATAGAATAACAGAGGTGCCGTGTCAACGAAATGCATAAAAACAGAAAAAC
>JAWOIY010000233.1:0-12930 GCA_046484425.1 Desulfobacterales bacterium
TACTCAAGGATCAAAATTTTAACGCCGTCTCCTTGGACGGGTCTTTGGGAAAACGATCGGGAATCACAGATCTTGCAAAAACGCTCTCCTTTCTCGCATCACTCGGCCATGCCGTTGATCTGAACGCGTGGGAAGAACCGGAACGGGAGACAAGAAAACAGCGGATGAGCGTACCGCTCTCCGGAGTTAACTATAGAAATAAGGGATCAGGAACCAGAAATCAAGGGTCAGAGGCCGGAGGTCGGAGGCCGGAGGTCGGAGGTCAGGAAACAGAAATAGAAAATCGAAAGTCGGAAGTCGGAAAACGTGAGTTAGAGAACAAACGTCCGGCTATAAAGTCCGAAAAAAAGAAACAGAACACACCATCGGAGCTACCGGTATCCCGCCCGAAAAATCCGGGAGTGTGCGCCCAAAACATAAACAACGATATAAACACTATGAAAGCCAAATCATCCCACAACAATGTTATGGTGGATGCACTCCATGTTTTGCAAGACGGCCTGAAAGCCATGCAGGCCCTCCAAAAGCAGACCGCCGAAACCCATCAAAAGTTCTTAGAAACCCAGACCCAGGCGACAAAAACCCTTCAAAACATGATGGAAAACACCCAGCGATTGGTTGAAGGCGCTTTGGGGATCCATTCGGACCCGAATACATCCCGAATTCCCGTTGAACCCACAAATGAAACCGTGTTGGACACCCGGAAAATCTCGGCCGGTGTCCCTGACAGGGCCGACGACCCCAAAATTTCCGATGTCCAAACCCATATCGAAAACTTGGCCGATAATTTCAAGGATTCTGGTGACGTTGGCTCACGTCCGATTGAAACCGTGAATAAAGGGGAAAACGCAAAACCTGCCGCCAAAGATCCGGCACCACCTGAAAACGATCAAGAACACATCAAAAGCAAACTGCTAAACACCGTCAGCCGCCTCACCGGTTATCCTGTTGAAATGCTTGCTTTAGACATGGACATCGAGGCAGATCTCGGCATTGACTCCATCAAGCGGGTGGAGATCCTCTCGGTACTCGAAGAAAAAATGCCCGGACTCCCCACCGTCTCTCCGGAGGTCATGGGAAGCCTGAAAACTCTGGGACAAATCGCCGAATACCTTTCAGACACGTCAGATGGTGATGCACCTTCAACTTCCGAATCCAAAGATGTCGAGCCCTCCACGACCCGGCACCAGGACGTCGAACACCGCCTGGTGGAAACCGTCAGCCGGCTCACCGGTTATCCCGTTGAAATGCTTGCTTTAGACATGGATATCGAGGCAGATCTCGGCATTGACTCCATCAAGCGGGTGGAGATCCTCTCGGTACTCGAAGAAAAAATGCCCGGACTTCCCACCGTCTCTCCGGAGGTCATGGGAAGCCTGAAAACACTGGGACAAATCGTCGAGTACCTTGCCGGAACCCCAAAAACCGAAATATCCGATTCCGACACATCTTCTCCGTCCTCGGCTTCGCATCCAGAACCGGCAAAAGAACATCCGGAATCATCATTGCCGGAAGCCTCTGATTTTTCCGCTGAATACCTTGCAGCAAACATCGGCCGAAGAGTCGTATCCGCTGTTGAAAAACCGCTTGTACAAAACCGTCGCCTGTCTTTTCCGGAGGGACGGACCGTATACGTCACGAACGATTACACCGGTCTTTCTTTGGCAATTGTAGATCAATTCAAATCCCGGGACATCCCTGCCGAAATCCTGTCCGAAGACAGGTTCCCCCACGGAACCGACATTGAATCCTTCTCAAACAATATCGGCGGTCTGATCATCGTGGCCGAACATGCGCCAAAAGACCACCGCTTTTTAAAAGATGCGTTTTCTCTGGCAAAGCACCTTGGCCCGCACCTGCTCGATTCCGCCGAAAAAGGGGGTGCCCTGTTTGCCGCCATCACACGTCTTGACGGCGCGTTCGGTTTTAAAGGTCTTGGCATAGACCATCCGATCCAGGGCGGTCTTGCCGGTCTTATCAAAACCGCAGCCATAGAATGGGAAAAAGTTTGCTGCCGTGCTATTGACATTGCCGCTGACCGGCAGGACCATGCCGACATCGCAGAAACCGTTGTGTCCGAACTGTTGTTTTCCGATCCTCTGGGCCCGGTTGAAGTCGGCTTCGATTCAAATTCCAGATGGATACTGCAGCTTGAATCCCGGCCCTACCCCCAAGGGGACATCCGCCTGAACCCAAAAGATGTGGTGGTGGTCTCCGGCGGCGCCAGGGGGGTCACGGCTGCCGCGGCCTGCGCCCTTGCCAAACACGCAAAACCGACTCTGGTGCTTTTGGGTCGCTCTCCCCATCCGATCCCGGAACCCGAGTGGCTTTTGGGAATCGAGGACCCGGCCGGGGTTAAAAAGGCCATTCTTGACAATGAACTGATCAGCGATCCCGTCACACCGGTTCAGCTGGAAAAAATCTATAAAAAATACATGGCCAACCGAGAAATCGCAAGGAATATCGAAACCATTAAAAATTTGGGTGCCGACGTGCACTATTTTTCGGTGGACGTCCGGGATGGGGACGCGGTAAACACAATTTTAAACGATGTTCGAAACGCCATAGGCCCCATAAAAGGGATTGTTCACGGTGCGGGAATGCTGGCGGATTGCCGGATTGTGGACAAATCCGTCGAACAGTTTGAAACGGTTTTCAATACCAAGGTCAAGGGATTGAACGTTCTTCTTGACGCTGCCAAACCCGATCCCCTCGACTACCTCGTGCTGTTCTCATCGGTCACCGCCCGGATGGGAAACAACGGTCAGGCGGACTATGCCATGGCCAATGAAGTTTTAAATAAAATAGCACAAAAAGAATCCGTTCATCGACCGGCCTGTCGCGTGGTCTCCATTAACTGGGGACCGTGGGACGGCGGGATGGTCTGCTCGGCACTCAAACGAAAATTTAAAACCAGCGGGGTTGACCTTATCCCTGTGGACGCGGGTGCCATGTGCATGATCCATGAGATGAAAGGCTGTGGCGGCTTGCCGGTGGAAGTGATCATCGGTGCCAATATCCTCCCGCAAAAACACCAGGATAATGGCGAAACCGTCGAAACCGCCCATGTATCGCCCACTTCCTATCAGAAAAAGGAAAATCTTTTCTTGACCGTTCAGCGCGATATCGATGTGGATCGATTTCCGATTCTTGGCGCTCACATATTGGATGGAAAACCGGTGGTGCCCTTTGCCCTTATCGCCGAATGGCTCGGTCACGGCGCGCTGCACGAAAATCCCGGGCTCTTGCTGCACGGTCTGGACGACATGCGTATTTTTCACGGCATCAAGCTCGATGAAACGTCAAAACACATCCGTCTTATGGCTGGCAAGGCAAGAAAAAAAGGGTCCGCCTTTGAGGTGGAAGTTGAAATCAGGGACGGGTTTAAAGACAATATCGAAGTGATCCACTCAGGGGCTACGGCTATTTTAACCGACCGGCTCGATCCGCCGCCCGGTTTCGATTTGTCCGCATTTATCGGCACCAACGGGTATTCAAAAACCATCGACGAAATATATGAAAATGTCCTGTTTCACGGGGTTGAACTTCAAGGTATCCAGGAGATTATCGGATATTCATCGCAATTCATCACCGCACGGATTACTTCGGCTCCGTCCCCTGCCAGCTGGATGAAAGATCCATTGAGGAGCCAATGGATTGCCGATCCCCTGGTGCTTGATTCCGCATGTCAGATGGCCATTCTGTGGTGTTTTGAAGAGCGGGGCATGGTATCTTTGCCCAGTTACAGCGCAAGCTATCGTCAGTATCGCGACAGCTTCCCATCAGACGGCGTGACCGCGATCCTTGAAATCAAAGACGCCACGGACCATAAAATAAAAGGAGACTTTACATTTCTCGACTCTGATAGCGTCGTCGTGGCCCGGATGACCGGTTACGAGGCGGTCATGGATAAATCACTTTCCAGGGCATTCAAGCCCGAACACTTATCTTAGTGCTCTAATTCATAAATACGATGACGATTTTTATCTGGACACCGGAAAATAAGCTGAAGCCCAAAAGTTTGAAGTTTGAAGTGATCTAAAGTGCCTATTTATCCCGTGTTTATCGGGGAGGTTATTGAGTCGCTTCGCTCCGATGATTTTATATAATTGACAGAATTCCTTAACTTTAGCTCACTTCTAACTTCGTCATAAATACGTAACCGTATTTACGAATACATGTACTTAGGCACTTCTTCCAGAATATGTTTTTTGCCTCGCCCTTGCCATGGCTTTGAGCACATCCACTTTAACATCGACGTAATCATAGACCCGGGCTTTCTTTTTGCCCGGTGCGGGCCGCAAAACCCGGCCCAGGTACTGCAATACCCGGCCGCTGAACTTGATGGGCGTAACCAGAAACAGGGGCGACAGATCGTTGCGGTCAAACCCCTCCCCGATCAGTTGTCCGGTGGCGATCAACACCCTGATCTCTCCCAGATCCAAACGATCCAGCACTTCCCGACGCTCGGCAGCGCTCATATCCCCGATCAAGAGTCCGGCGGAAATATTATGCTTAAATCGCAAAATTGACTGCAAGGTTTCACAATGCTTTTTCCGGTCTGAAAGGACCAGGCAGACCCCCTGATTATGCGTTACCTCCGCAGCGATATCCGATGCGATCAAACGGTTTCGCTCATCGTCCTGGGTCAGTTCGGACATCATTTTGGAATATTCGTTCACCGGATCATAGTAAGGTTTAAAGTCGGTCTCCCGAACAATGACCTCGGCATCCAACACATCCCCGCTTTGGACCAGGCCCCCTTGATCAATCTTATGGTGCACGTCTCCAAGGTGCCAGAAGATCAATTTTGACAGGTTGTCCCTTCGCCAGGGCGTTGCCGAAAGTCCCAGCATATACCTGGAATCAAATTCGGTCACCGCTTCGGTAAAGGTTCTGCTGGGGCACCGATGGCATTCATCCACCACCAGAAATCCGGTCCATTTTGAAACCTTCTCTGCGCATTTATTCAGGGTCTGAACCAGGGCCACGGTCATGTTTTCGCCCATATTGACTTTTCCGCCGCCGATAAACCCTACCGTGTCTCCGGGAATCCCCAAAAACTGTTCAATGCGCTCCATCCACTGAAAAGCGAGATCCTTGGTGTGCACCACGATCAGGGTCGGCTGTTTTCTCCGGGCTATAACAAAAAGCGCCATCACGGTTTTCCCGCTGCCGGTGGGAGCGCTCAGGGTTCCGAAATCCCTTGACATCATGGCATTGACGGCTTTTTGCTGAAACGGTTTTAACTTCCCGTCAAATTGAAAATCCACAGGTGTGAAGGATCGCCGATGATCATCGATTTCGTATGTTACGCCCTGCCGCCTGCAAAGCAGCAACAATTGTCGCATGTATCCTCTGGGAATCCACAGACCGCCGTCCCGGACTTTGTCGTAAAATTTAAGCATTTTGGGGGTACCCCGGTTCCATCGACCCATGCGCTCATTTTCCATCCATTTGGGGTTTGGAAAGGTCAGGGTCTTTATCAATTTCTGGTGAATCTCCCTGGGGATGTTGGAAAGTCGCAGGTTGTTGGTAAGGATGATTTTCAAAGGGGTTGTCATTTTACTCCCTGCTTTTATCTGATAGTGTATTTGTAAACATTCAGGGGGGCAGTTGTTTTCCCGCAACGTTATTGGCGGAGTCGCTTCGTATTTTCAGTGACGGAGACACCGAAGTGAAGGGGAAATGACTGCCCCCTGAACACATACGTGTATTTTTTTGGTTGACATATTATGAGTGAACGCTGATGATGTGTCAATAATTGGTACATCAGTGCACAATTTTCTGAACAGCTTTAAATATTTCTACGTAAAATTATTAAAATTGTCATTTGACAGGAAATGGTTAGCTACAAAATAACCCATAACGGACCGATTTACGGCTTCGTCCCTTACTGCATCGGTCGTTTATGGATGTGGTTATTCGGCTGGGATGTGATAGGCCGGATTCCACAGGGTGAAAAATTTGTCCTTGTGGGGGCACCCCATACCAGTAACTGGGATTTACTTTTCACCCTTGCCGTACTATCCGTATTTCGCCTAAAAATTTCTTGGATGGGAAAAGATACGCTGTTCAAAAAACCTTTTGGAACCGTCATGAGGTGGTTGGGCGGGATCTCTATTGACCGGAGCAGCGAACACGGTACGGTCGACCAGATGGTAAAGCAATTCAAGGAATCGCAGAAGCTTGTCGTTACTATCGCTCCTTCAGGGACACGGAAAAAGAGAGACTTTTGGAAATCCGGTTTTTACTGGATTGCATACACTGCGAAAGTTCCCATACTCTGTGGATATTTAGACTATGCCCGCAAAGAGGCATGCCTTGGTCTCTCGTTTGTACCTACCGGTGCCATTAAAAAGGATATGGACCGTATTCGCGAATTTTTCAAAGGGGTCCAGGGAAAAAATCCTGAGCTGACAACGACTATCAGGTTGATGGATGAAACCATCTGACCCATCGCTTCAATTTGAAAAACATTCAACCCGATTCCTATTACCTGAAACCCATATGCGGTATTTATTTTCCGAGACCGGATGTTCGGGTTTCTAATGGTTGCAGCTTTTACCGGTTATGATATTCCCTTTCGTCGGGAATACAGCCGGGCAATGCCAACCGGCGATATACCCATGAAATACGATACGATAATGAGTTGATTGATGAGGGTGGTCTTCAGGATACCGAAGTTCAACCATCGTCGCGCAGATGTTTGAACCGGTTCGGGCAATGTCACGATATCACCTTTTTTTCGCAACTTCCGGATCAGTTCGAAATCTTCCATAATCGGGATATCCGGAAATCCTCCCAATTCATGAAAAGTGCTGGATAACACAAAAATTGCCTGGTCACCGTATGGCGTTTTCAAGCATCGGGATCGCAAGTTTGCAATGCGTTCGATGAGCCTAAGGGAAAAGACAGGGGAATCGATATGAAGCGTAAACGCACCGGCGGAGATGCCCGGCAGCTTTATCACGCCAAGAATATGCCGGTCAAAATTTTCGGGCAGCCGTGTATCCGCATGAAGAAAAAGGAGCACATCTCCGGACGCCGCATCAGCGCCCTGATTCATTTGCCGGGAACGAGGGGGCGACCCTTTAATTACCCTTGCACCCCGTGTTTTTGCAATGGACACCGTATCGTCATGACTCCCACCATCGACGACAATCACTTCGGTGTTATTTCCATAACCGATACTGGATAGGGTTTCAGCAATGTTATCGGCCTCGTTCAAAGCCGGTATGATCACAGAAATCTGTTCGGAAGCGGCATCCCGACTTCTCAATACCCGAAAGCGTTCCCAGATGGAAATATCTTCGGGGCGGTCCACATCTTTTCGTTGATCAAGTATTGAAACCCTTAAACCAATCCCTCGTGCTGCGTTTAACGTTTTATAAAAAATATCTCTTTCTCCCCAATTCATTCCGTCAAAAAGATTATGGATGCCATTCATTTGAGACGCTTTTTGAAGCCCGATCAAATAATAGCCGCCGTCTTCGGCCGGACCCAGTACCATATTATTTTGTCGCAGCTCAGCAAAAGCCCTTTGAATGTCCGCACCGGTTATATCCGGGATATCCGTACCGATAATAACCGCAGTCGCCGCACCGGCTTTAAAGGCATCTTCAAAGGCCCGCAGCATGCGATACCCAAGATCGCCGCTTCCTTGAAAATTGTATTCGTAATCGGATCCAAGCCATCCCCTCATCATCTCTTCATTACCGCCGTCATAACGGATTTCAACGGTAATTTCATCGGAGGCTGATACCGTCTTCATCTGCTTGAGGGTGTGCTCCGTCATTTTACGTTGAAGATTTGCAGCACCTTCCGCGCCGAGTAGGGGAATCAGCCGGGTCTTGGTTTTTCCGGTTTCAGGACAACGGGTGAAAACGATCAACCGGTTTATGTATTCAGAAAGCATCGTATAACTCAAGGTCTAGTTTTGGCCTTTAACCTTTTTGATGATCTTGGGAATGAAAAACGAAAAGACAAAGAGGCCTATGGAGAAAAATACTTTAAAGGATACCAGATCTCCCCAGTTTCCCGAAACCCATACATCTTTTAGCGTTCCAATGAAAAAGGTGAATATGAATGTCCCAACAATGATGCCCAGTCCGGTTCCGGCAATATAGTCCCAGAACCGGACCTTGGTCAGCCCCATGCCAAAATTCATGGGGGTAAACGGAAAATAAACAAGCCGAAGATACAGAACGGTGGCAAATCCGTTACGCTCGATGGCATCGTCATATTTTTTTAGCTTATTGCCGATCAGTGATGCTGCAAAATCCCTTCCCAGGGTCCGCCCGATTAAAAAGGCGGCGGCGGCACCCATCATGGCGCCAATCCATACATATAAAAATCCCCGGTACGCCCCGAATATAGCGGCCCCCAAACCCGTCAGCAAGGTGCCGGGCAAGAAAAGACAAACACCCGCGGCATAGATTATCATATACACCACAGGTGCCCATAAACCGGCAGTTTCAAGAAAACGGCCCAGCGCTTCGGCCGTAAGATAATTTTTAACCGGTGTGAAACGGATGAAGAAAATGGCGCAGACGATAAAGAGAGCGAATACAATGGCCTTAAATACCGCCTTCGATGTTTTTTTTGTCGGTTGCTGCACGGTTTCTTCCATTTTCCAGTTCTTTTTAATTCTTCATCGGAGTGCGGCGGGCAGCTGGATGCTGCGCGGTTTTGGATAGGAAAATTTTGCTGGTAACCGTGTCCTAACGCCGGACCACTTTGGGATTGAAGCCTTCTTTTTGTAAACTTTTGGTCATTGTCTCGGCCTCTTCTTCGGCCCGAAAAGCACTGACCAGGAGTCTGATTTTGTTTTTGTATACACGATCTGGGACACGATATGCAGAATACCCTTTCGCCAGAAGATCGGCCGCCATTTCATTCAGCTTTTTATCATCGGAAAAAATTCCGACCTCTACGGCAAATGGCCGCTTTACCACAAAGGCATTTCGATATTCTCGTTTCTTCAATTCTAAAACAGCCTTTTGTGCTTCCTCCGGAGTCTGATAATAGCCGACGAGGACCCGATACCAGTCACCTTTTCCGGTAATATGGGCATGGGAAATGCATGCAGAATCTCCCTTATTCCTCAGTATCATTGCTTCCCGCATAGATTCATCCTTATTCGGATAAGAACCGACTTGAATCATGTACGGATAATAGCCTTGATGTTCTTCAAGGGTCTTTTGCCGGTCCGGCTGTTTTGCCACGTTTTGTTCATTTTTGAGCTTCGGAGCGTTTATAACCGATTTGCCGGGTTTGTCGTCGATATTTCCGATCTTGCTCTGATGCATTCGGACATCCACGGCTTTCATTTTTTCAAGCCCATCCCTGACGGTTTGCAATTCGGCTTCCAATTCCTCGGCGTTTGCCAGTTCAGCTTCCAATTCCTTCAACCGTTGGGAAGCAGCTTCATTATCGTTGGACTGTTTCTGTGTAATTTCAATAAGCTTTGCCTTTTCCACCTCTAATTCGGATAGTTCGGATTGCACCGTATCAATCTGTTCAATCATTGAAACATATACTGTCGCAGCCTCTTTTTCATCAGGAGATAGCGGTAATCCGAGATAAATTTGAAGCCAATAAAGTGCTGCCGTATAATCGGTTTCCGGATTGGCAGGGTGTATGTTTAGCATTCCGGCCTTCCAAGCCGCAAGTTTATGATAACTTGTGAAAGGGTATCGTTCGGCCACCATCGCATATTCCTGCGCAGCTTGGTGATATGCTGAGGAATTCACCAGCTCAGCGGCGTGATCCATAAGTTTTCCGGCTTCCGACTCAGAATTTGAGGTATGAATTTTCGATGAACAACCGGTCATGAAAAGACACAACATAAAAATGAGTATATTTCGGATCTTCATAAGCACGTCCTTAGGATAAGATGGGCAAATTTATTGCCGGGCCCTGAAATTCCTCGGGCTCGACCGGCAGTTCAATGGTAAATGTCGAGCCATGATCAACAGTGCTTTCGGCATTTACCTTGCCGCCGTGACCTTCCGTAAAGGCTTTGACCAAGGCTAAACCGACTCCGGTTCCACCGCTCGTTAATTTTCCCGTATTGCCGGCTTGATAAAACCTTGTAAATATTTTTGGGAGATCTTTGGGAAAAATACCGATTCCCGAATCCTGGATCTCCACCTGTACGCCCAGAGTGCAGGGTCCTACTTTAACTCTGACCATCCCATCGATTTTTGTATATTTGATCGCGTTGCTGAGCAGGTTGCTGACGACGATAGAAATTTTTTTGGGATCCACCCTAATTCTTGGAACAGGAAGGGTAACCAGTTCAACCGTAATATTTTTACGTTCGGCAATCAGTCTTGCATCGTTAACAAGGGGCTCAACAATCTGGAGGAGATCTGTCCATTGCATATGATATTTCATCATTCCCGAATCAATTTTCGAAAGGTCAAGATATTGTCTGCTGAAACTTGCCAATTTTTTGATTCCTTGAAGAATAGAGTCGAGCATCTTTAACTGTTCAGCATTTAAAATTCCAGAACATTGGTTTTTCAAAATGTCGTGTGCAGAAAGCATCACCTGGAGGGGTGTTTGAAGTTCGTGTGAGATCTGCTGCATCATATGCGTTCTTATTTCGTTCGTGTTCTTAATTTTATTGCCCATATCATTGACTGCATCGACGAGCAAGGCAATTTCATCATTAGAAGAGACATTGATCCGATCAAATTTACCGCGCGCAATCTGCTGAGTTCCTCGTATCAACTCACCGATGGGTCTGGTGATGGTGCGGGTAATAATAAAAGCGGCTGATATAGCGGCCAGAAGGGTCCCGATGATTAATAACAGCGCTATATGGGCGGACCGGCTTGTCGTTGTTCTCATTCCGGACATTGCATTCCCGATGGATCCCCGATTGATGCTGATAAGATGATCAAGGGATCTGCTCAAGGTTTTCACGTAGTCCAACTCCGGGTTGTCGGGTGGCAGACTATCATCAGGTTTTTGTGTATTTTTAATGTCTTGTATGACTTGGACAAACGCCTGATGAGTGCGACGCATGTTTCTGATAAGGGAACGTCCAGTCTCATCCGATTGCGCATGGAGCAACAAATTTAAGTGTTGGTCAAATCGTTTGCTGTTCGCAACGAATAGAGAAAAATAAGTCTCATCACGGGAAATAAGATACTTCTGGGCATCTCCGTTTTCATCGTGAAGAATGTCTTGCAGTTGTTTGGCGAGGTTTACCGCCAGGACATTTGAGGTGAGGATAGTTTCGGCCGATTTCGAGACCCCACTCAGCGCCAGCAGGATATAGGTGCTGGAGATGATCATTATTATGATGACGGCGCCGAAGCCAAGCATCATTTTATTGTAAATAGTCAGCTTCACAAATCGCGGTCTCCAAAGAATTTGCCTTGCATAAGCGTGTTTGAAATTTAGCGGCAACGATGGAAACGCCCCCAAATGGTCACGGAGCAGCTTTCTGTTTGATCATGATCTTAGATAAAAACCCAGATCCTTTTCAAATACTTTCGGTCCGACATACTGAACGCCGACGCTGCGGTCCCCAACCCATACAACCCGGGCGGATCTGCTGATTTCTGTTCTTGCCGGGTTGTCCAGCTTAAATTTCAATGCCAACGCATCGCCTGTTGAAATTTTATGCTGCTTTAGCGTGATAAACTGAATGCCGCCCAGTGAAAGATTTTCGACAATTATCTCTCCGCTTTCTCCGCTTTTTTGGGCAACGTATTCACCGGGCAACTTGACATCTTTGCGGTAATTCTTTCGAAATTCGAGGGTGAACTGAAAAATTTCGCTGCATTTGCATTTGGCATTTATCTTTTTTTTATCCATTAGATTTGTTACGTCTATTCTTGTCGAAAAACCGCATTTGGGGCAGACAATCGTTATATGCCTGGTATCATCAACATAAACTTTTTTCATGAAGTTCATCCTTTTTTCATCTTTATAAAAAAGACCGCTGTCAATTTTTCCCGCATTACACTTCAATAAAGGTCTATGTCTTGTAATTCTCCTACCGCGTCCCGTTGAAAGTCCAGGTGGTTTGTAATCCTGAAGGCTGATTTTAGAGAATTAGATATCTGGTGTCAATGAGATAAATAATCGATCATTGTTATTTGCAACCCCTTTTCATGCATCGGGAAATGCCAAATCGGGGCTTGGCTTGATCCGGGTTGAGTTGACTTAAGTTCAAAAATGAATACGATTACCCTATAATGCAACAATGTAGCAGGAATTTTATCGGAGACCCTTAATAGAACAGGTGGATATTTAATATCCAGTTGAATTCAATATCACCGACAAGCCGGATAGTAATTATCCAACATTTGATTTTTGCCGGATGAAAAAGGGCGGTTTTAAAAATTTCACAAAGAAAAGATTTGGCTGATTATTATAATATTTTTAAGATGTTATTTTCAAAAATTTTCTTATATCGTAATTGTGGCACACGATTTGCTTTTAACACATCAAAGCAATGCAAACTTAAAAAACCAATATAAGGAGGTATAAAAAAATGAAACGTACTGCAACAAAAATACTGGCGGTTTTGACTGTATTCACCGTTATGGGATTCGGCCTATATGCCTTTGCCGAACAAGAAATGGGTTCCGGACGGCATCACCGCGGTGGGGGTCAACCTGAATCCGGATGGCATCATGGCGGTTACGGATGTCCTGGTTATGGATACATGACGGGTGATTTAAGTGATGAAGACATCCAAAAAATGGATGAGCAGCGAAAAGCGTTTTTCAAATCCACCGGAGATCTGAGGCGCAAAATTTATCAAAAAAAACTTGCCCTTGAAAGTGAATTTGCTAAAGAGAATCCCGACCCTAAAAACGCCGCAAATCTCCAGAAAGAGATATCCGATTTTAAGGCTCAGATCGATCAAAAAAGAATTGAGCACATGATTGAAATGAGAAAAAT
>JAWOIY010000035.1:0-6170 GCA_046484425.1 Desulfobacterales bacterium
CAGACAATTCGTTGACAACTCAATACCGTGAACACGCGACTTTTGATAACTTGCAAGTACCTAATCTTATATGAAATTGAGATACGTTATAGAGGTATCTCGAAAATAATGCTCATTGAATTGCTATGACAACCCGCTCTAAAATTCTTTTTTATGCATGCCAAATTGCTGTGATATATTCAACTCCAGGTGGCAGGTGATGATGTGATATCCATTCCAGATCGCAGATCCGGCCTTTGTTGTTATATCTAATCGGTATTTCATCTCTGACACTTTCTGCGGTTTATTGATAATACTCAATATCAACCTTGTCAAAACTTATACAATCCAAGGGTCAGGCAGTTTTTCCATACAATGTGAGGCATGAAAGCCTGCCCTGCCTTGTTTTTGCTTATTTCTTATAAATTTCGACCTTATTTCCTGTTGCCACAATGCTAAACTCCCCTCTGAAACCCTCGGCAAAAAGGGCAGTGGCTGCAGCTTTGATGCGGGCTGGAAAACGAGTTTTATCATTATACCGGCTACCCGTCCATGCCAAGAAGGAGTTACCATCTCTGATATCAACGTCCATAGCACCTTCATATCCACCCCGATCGAATATCATCTGCCACGAGGTATTATCAGGATCTTTGCCAAGTATTCGCCTGAACTCCGCAGTATAGCCTGAGTTCTTATTGACAGCATATTTGATATCGACGACGATTCCCCTAAGATTGGCCGTCTTACTAATAGTTTCTAGGCGCAAGGAACCATTTTCAGCGTAAAGATGAAAAATTTTTGTTCCTTTCTCCGGTGCGGGTATCAGATACTCGTTGAGCTTATTTGTAATAGCAGTATCCGATCCATATGTAACGGTGTATTTCTTGCCGTTATCTGATCTTTTAATACCCGCATTAAAGCTTTCCCCTGCCAGGTTTAGCTTTATTCGTTTCAACCCACCCGGTAAAATAGATTCTTTTTCTAAAAATGCTTTAGCAAAGTGTGATTCCATCGGAAACCCTTCACTAAGCACTGCAGGCTCGTAATATAGGGTTTGACGAAGGCTGCGGCGCTGGAAATATCGAGCCAGGGAAAATTCTATCCTATCTTCGAGGAGATTTTTATAATCATCGTCCTTCCAATAACTGTGGATTTCAGCTTTAAGGCTAAATTTATCATTGTTTTTATCCAAAATAAAATAATCGTCTTTTTTGTTGCTGAGAAAATTAAGAGGCATTTGCTTTAGCTTGGCAACTACCATGGACAAAGGGAAATCTTTCAGATCATCGGCCCTTGCCAGATCATCATAATCAAATGTCTTATCTGGGTGCATTATAAAATAGTCCAGAAACCCTTGAGCAATGTCTCTTATAGACCAAGTGGTACCCGGCATTTTAAGAAGGGTCTTCAGAACCACCATTTTGTAAGATTTGATAGGATTCAACTCCTTTTCTATATGCTGGAGGAATGCTTCTCCAGGAGTGTCAAGCAAACGTTTTTCGTAAGAAGGCAGGCTCTCTTCACAGTATTGTTTGGTGCGTATCCAATTTCCAAACTGTTTGATAAATACATATGGATCGACATCATACCCGCTGGCAAAAAAATCCATCAGGGAGGGCGTTCGGTCGCCCAGATCGGATTTAATTTCAAGGTATAGTTCTTTAAGCCGGTCTTCTTTTGAAAGTTGATCCTTTATTATTTTCCGGATTTCTTCGTCCCAAATCTTCTGGACTTCTAAATCCGTACTAAGATAGCACCTTTGGGGCAGCTGCTTCCATGGCCGAACCTGTCTTAATGTCAGATAGTCCTCTTTGAACGCCTCCATCGATGTATATCCACTTAGAGCCAATGGGGCAACATGAGCCTTCCGGAAATTTCCTACAAAATCAATCGCTACCAGAAAATCTTTGCCGGGTCCCTTCCTCAGCCCTCTTCCCAGCTGCTGAAGAAATATAGTAAACGATTGGGTGGGCCGGAGAAAAAGCACATGAGTTACTTCCGGGATATCAATACCTTCATTGAAAATATCAACTGAGCAAATTACTTTGAGTTGATCATCTTCAGACCGAAGCCTATTGATCGCGGTTTGCCTTTCAGCCTCTGTTGCGAGCCCTACGAGAGATACAGATTCGATTCCGTGATCCTGTGTCAAGCGTTTAGCCGTGTATTTTGCGTGAGAGACGGAACTGCAGAAAGCAAGAGCTTTGATCTTTCCCTGTGAGGGAAGATATTTTTTTAGGTTTCGGGCAACTATTTCTGTGCGTGTATCATTAATGAGTGCTTGATCCAGCTCTGTCTCATCATATCTTGCTCCTCGCCATGAAATCTGGCTATAATCTGTTTTATCATAAATGGCAAAATATTGGAAAGGTGCCAACCATTCCCGATCAACGGCCTCAAGAATACGAACTTCGTAGCCAACGTTGTAATCACAGTGTGCCAATACGTCCCGGCCGTCCATCCGCTCCGGAGTAGCGGTAAGTCCGAGTAAAAACTTCGGTCTAAAATAATTTAGCACTCGACGGTAAGTGGCGGCTTCACTGTGGTGGAATTCGTCCATGACAATGTAATCAAACGAATCTGGGTCAAAACCATTCAGGTGAGATTCTCTGCTCAGCGTTTGGATCATCGCAAAAACACCCTTACAGTCACCTGAAACTATCTTTCCATTTCCGAGAACGTCTCCGAACATGTTATCGCCCAGTACATTCCTGAAGCTATCAATAGACTTTCTGAGAATATTCTCACGGTGGGCAATATATAACAGACGTTTGCTACCGCTCTGCTGGAAGTCAAATGCTGCGAGATAGGTTTTCCCCACTCCGCTTGCAGCTATCACAGCCGCCTTATTAATTCCCTGTTCTCGCATCAGGTTTAAGTTTCCCAAGGCTTCTTCCTGGGCATCATTAGGCGTAATTACAGGAAAGCCCCAGATTCCTTGTCCATCAAAGATCTCCTTTTTATCTTCTTTTAGAATCTGCCATTGTGTTTTTGGATGTAATCCGGATACTGGCTGCCATCGCTTTTTATAGCCAGCTATAAAATCGTCAGTGATGTCAACCGATGCATTATTCCAGTACTGGTCAAACTCGTTTAAGGCGGACTGAAATGGTGAAACATCATCAAAGGGAAGGTTAATTTCACCAGGTGTAAAATAGTTCCATTCGATGTTTCTGGTAAATCCTGCTTCAGTAAAATTGGAAGATCCGATAAGCATCGCTCCAATTCCATTTCGGCGGCGAAACATGTATATCTTGACATGAAATTCTGGCGGAGACTGGTCGAACGCAAGTTCAGGCGGATGATAAACCTTTAGGTGTGCTCCTGGAACAAATTCCCTCAGGTGAATGAAATGTTCCGGCCTAGTCAAATTGCCCATGGTGGACAACAGGATCTTTAAAGTGCCACCACTTTCTATAAACTGTTCGAATGATGATAACAGCAGATTAGTAATACCTGGAGTGTAAAAAGCTGAAACGATCCAGGCGGATTCACTTTGCAACAATTCTGTATTTATCAGGTCAATGAGTTGGTTTTCATTGTACGGGTTAAAAAACATGACTGGGGTTCTGTATAATTTTACATCATCAGTAGATTCATTACCTACATTTTCTAAGAATATTTTATTTTTGAACGCCCCTCGTTCTTTTTCCACTTCTTCTCTTGTTATAAGCAGGTCCTCCAGATTATATCCATGTTCTCTTAGAGCAGCCAAAGTAATTTCAAGGATATCCGCCGATTCTTTGAGAATACCTTTAGGATCTTTCTTTACCCATCTGGAAAACAGTTCGTAGGCTTCTTCAAGGATTTTCCGGCCCACGGCTTCCCGGTATGCTTTACCGTCTATTTTTCTTATAAATGGCGTTTTGCCGTGTTCCTTGATGATTTCAGGAATTTTGTCGCGGACAAGTTTACGATAAATGATGCTGTTACAATCATCCTTTTTATACATCATATTTGTCGCCCATTGTATAAAACCAGACTGGTTTATTAGAATGCATTACGATTCATGTTATAGTATGCGCAGTTACACCAAACCCAAACAGCAATAACATTAAAAAAAGTTGGATTCAAAAACCGCCAACGGTTTTTTCCAGAACATATCCGAGCCAGATGTCATTAGTCTGAACTTTGGAAACCTGGCGCTTAAAATCAAGAATTTTAAAGCCATTTTCTGTAAAAATTCCTCGTAGTTCCTTATCCTGCCAAAGGTAAAAAATTCTCCCGTAGCCATCTGTGAAGGTTCCTTCTCCCTCTTTCAGGGTAATCAGGACTTTGCCTTTTTTGCCCAAACTACTGGTAATGTTTTTAAAAACAGTTTGAAGCCTGTGATGTTGAACATGAACCAACGCTCCTACAAGAACAATTGCGTCTACATGTAAATTTGAAAAATCATAAGTTTCGAAATCACCTTCAACAATTTCACATCCAGCATTCTTTCTGGCAAGTTCTGCCAAACCCGAAGAATGCTCGACACCGATTACATTAAAACCCCTCTTCTTCATCCAGAGCAGATCTCGTCCGCTACCGCAACCAACATCCATAACAAATGCTTTTGAAGGTAGTTGTCTCGCCAAGGGCTCCAGAAACGATGACGGATCAATGGAAAATGTTTTTTCGTGATACGCCTTGTAATTTTCCTTGTAATAGTCTTGCATTTCTTTTAGGGTTCTGGGCTTATCAAACACCATAGTTTAAGCTACAGGATTCGAGCGACCATAAAAATCCAAGAAAAACCCATAAGATTATCAGGCATAATCAACCCGGCTGTCCAGCACGGCAGGTTCCTGATATGCAGGCCTTATTCCTTCATATTGAAATAAAGCTTTTTTCATGTCGGCCCTGACCATATCTCTCAGCTTTTTCGGTTCTTCAACATAAGCCTCCGGGCCTAAACCCATGACCCATTGCTTGATTTCATCCAGTCCAGCCACCTGGAAGGTCAGTTCCAAGGCTTTAATGCGTTTGCAGCCGGCTGCAAACAATAAAAGGTTGCCTCCAGTCCCCTGTTTCCTAATCAGACTTTTTCCATTTGCTGTCCGGTATGTACGATATTAATCAACCTAAATTTTCGGCTTTTGAAACAATATTTTCTACAACATTTGTTGCGTAATATCTTGAATCTTTAGCAATGTAGTCGTAAATCTGTTTTAAGTCGTTCCTTGCCGGAATTGACCATATTACCATGATCTTATCTCTTCTCTTAATTCTTCTACCGATATTACCTTACCCTGTTGCACCGCTTCTCTCCCTTTTCTCACCTTATCGATCACATAAAGTCTGTACATGATATCTTCAATATCCGCTGTTTCCGGCATTTTAGAAATTGCGTTCATTACTTCTTGTTTCAAGCTTTCCATAGTATTATCTCCTATTGACAATTCTCGCTTTTAACAATTTAAAAATACTCATAAATTCAACTATATTAAAAAGATGACAAAAAATAAAGATAATTCCGGCCGAGCCAGGTTTTGAAACTCATTCAACCGGTGTTCATCATTTCTTATCCAAAACATAACTCATCCAGATATCTCCACTGCCGGTTTTGGAAACAGACGATGAAAAATCGCACACCTTGAAGCCAAGAAAGTCAAACAACTCCCGCAGTTTTGGGTCCTCCCACATATAGAAAGTTCTGCCATCCGGGGCGGTCAAATTTCCGCTGCCCTCTTTTAGCGTGATTAAAACACTTCCATCATCGGGTATGGTTGATGTGATGTTTTCAAAAACATCTGGAAATAGTTCGTGGGGTACATGTACCAGGGCACCGACCAGCATGACGGCATCAACCAGGATTGAAGAGAAGTCGTATGTCTCGAAATCTCCTTCGATGACTTCACATCCGGCATTTTCCCTTGCAAGTTCCGCAAGACTCGGAGACCGCTCAAAACCGATCACATCAAATCCTCGCTTTTTCATCCAGAGCAGATCCCGGCCACTGCTGCACCCAACGTCAAGTACAAAGGCCTCAACCGGAAGCCACTGGACCAAGGGTTCTAAAAACGATGACGGATCAATGGAAAATGTTTTTTCGTGATACGCCTTGTAATTTTCCTGGTAATAGTCTTGCATTTCTTTTAGGGTTTTGGGTTTATGGGTACTTTGGGGCCTTCTGTGCATAATGTGCCTTACGCTCTGATGAAAACTTGAACAGACACAGACGGTTATTTATACACCTATACTGTAAAACT
>JAWOIY010000100.1:0-4716 GCA_046484425.1 Desulfobacterales bacterium
AGCATGTATGAGAAAGATCCTTACTATCTTAAATGCAATGATAAAAAATCGAACTTGCTGGATGGCGTCATACTAATTTTTGCTTGACATTCAATACAGTGGCTAAGCCACTCAGACAGCATCCGATTTAAAAAAAGATCATCCATTCCGCTATATTCAAGAATTTAGGAGAAAAACTCCCCGACCCCTGATCTTTATTAAAATTAAAAAAAAATGTAAATGATAAAGCATAATTTTTACAAATAAAACAGGTATTGCAAACGAAAGATAAAACAGAATTCCGGGGGATCGGAAGACGGAAAGCTGCGGATCTGAACGATAATATAATTGAGGGACAATGCCGCATGTGATATGTAACAAAACTACTGTTGATATTTAGGATTACCGGAATATTGGATTTTGCGTAAAGGTTGAGTCCTTTCAAACAAATCGATTTCATTGGTCTTTGCTTTCAGCTACACCCGACAAGAATGGGATTCATGAATGATTAAATTTTTAGCTGGAAGCTGAGAAAGGTGCGGGGAGGAAGGCCATGAGTGATCGCAAAAGTATTTTTTTGTTGATTGCGATAATGATAATTAGCTGTATTGTTGTCGCAGGAGTTACCATCACCATCTCATATAAGACGGCTGTTAAGGAAGAACGGGAACGGCTGATTGAAACCGCAAAAAGTCATGCACGCATCATTGAATCTACCGCTCGATTTAACGCCGTTTACAGCAAGCAATATCCCGGAGGTCCAATTCAGGCGACTTTAAGACAGATTATCGATGCTCACGATCACGATGTTGTTGCAGTCGGTAAGACAAAGTTTGTTCTCTCCAAAAAAGAAGGAGAGAATATTGTTTTTCTGCCCAGGCACAGGCACGATGACCATAGCAAACCGAAGCCGGTTCCTTTTGAGTCAAGACTGGCGGAACCGATGCGGCGGGCGTTATCCGGCCAGTCAGGAAGCATTATTGGTCTTGACTATCATGGACAAATCGTATTGGCGGCTTATGAGCCTTTAAATGAATTGGGCTTGGGTATCGTCACAAAAATCGATATGTCTGAGGTTCGCAAACCGTTTGTGAGAGCAGGTATCATTGTCATTATTATTACCGTATTGGTTGTATCTATTGGAGCCGGTTTCTTTCTCCGCGTTACCAACCCGATGGTCGTGCAGTTGGAAAAAAGAGCTCTTGAATTGAAGAAACTGAACAATGATCTGAAAGTTGAAATAAACGAGCGCAAGCAGGTGGAGGCGGTGCTGCGAGAAAGCGAACGACGGCTAAAGCGGTCCCAGGAGATCGCACATCTGGGCAGTTGGGAACTGGACCTGACCAGTAACGAACTGACTTGGTCCGACGAGGTTTACCGCATCTTCGGCATGGAGCCCAAGGAGTTCGGTGCTACCTATGAAGCTTTCCTGGAGCATGTGCATCCGAACGATCGCGCCGCTGTGGATGCTGCGTATTCCGGATCTTTACAGGAAAACTTAGATAATTACGAGATCGAACATCGAGTGGTAAGGAAAGATACGGGCGACACCCAGTTTGTCCGCGAAAAGTGCGAGCATTTCCGCGACGCAACCGGCAAGATTATCCGCTCCGTAGGCATGATCCATGACATTACCGAACGCAGGCAGGCGGAAGAAGCGCTTCGAAACGCTCACGATGAATTGGAACACCGGGTTAAAATGCGAACCGCCGAATTGAAGGAAACCAACAAGGAACTGAAACGGGAAATTGAAGAGCGCAAGAAGGCGGAGAGAGCGGTCCGTGAGAGCGAAGAACGTTACGCCCTGGCCGTCGCAGGATCTACGGACGGCATCTGGGACTGGAACGTCCTGTCGGATACCGTCTTTTATTCGGAACGTTTCAGGGAATTTTTAGGATACTCTGCCGAGGAGTTTACCGATACCCTGGATGCCTTTCGCAGTTGCCTGCATCCCAATGACGCCGATGCCTTCTTAACTGCGGTTGAACGGCATCTTCAAGAACGCGTTCCATACAACATCTATTACCGCCTGAAAACCAAATGGGGCGAATACCGGTGGTTTCATGCACGCGGCCAGGCCATATGGGACAGCAAGGGGAAAGCAACCCGAATGTCAGGGTCGATTCAGGACATCACCGATCGCATGCAGGCGGAGAAAGCGGTTCGTGAGAGCGAAGAAAAATATCGATTGTTGATAAAGATGCTTCCGAGTGTAGTTTATAAGGGATACAAAGACTGGTCTATCGAGTTCTTTGACGAAAAAATCGAATCGCTTACCGGTTATGGCGCTGATGAATTTAACTCTCGCAACATGAAATGGCATGCTGTAATCCTTGAAGAGGATATGCCCGACGTAAAGGAGAATTTTATCCGGGCGTTTAAGACAGATAAAACATTTGTAAGGGAATATCGGATCAAAAACAATTCCGGAGAAATTTTGTGGATACAGGACAGGGGGCATATCGTATGTGGCAGCCGGGGAGAGATCGAATATATCAGCGGTGTCTTTTTTGATATCACAGCTCGTAAAAGGCAGGAGGAAAAGCTTCAAAAAAGCGAGAAACTGCTCCAATCGGTTTTTAATGGAATCACGGACCCGCTTGTGCTGATGGATGACCGTCTTAAGGTGAGAATCGTCAACCAGGCCGCTATGCGTTATTACCAAGTAAAAAAGTTAGAGGATATCAGTAACAAATGCTGTTTTGAGGCACTTTCGGGAAAATCAGCGCCGTGTGTAGGTTGTCAGGTTCCGGAATTGGTTGAAAAAAGAAAAAGCAGTTCTTTTGAACGCACAGGCGTTATGAACCCGGGCAAGTTGGAGCAGGTAAATATTTATCATTTCGACGAAAAGGATCATGAATTCAGCGGTGCGCTGATGCGGATTCATGACATCACAGAGTCCAGATTGATGGAACGTAAAATGGCCCAGAATGAAAAGCTTGCATTACTGGGCTTTGCGATTTCGTGCATTTCCCATGAGATAACCAACCCCGTCAGCGCCATCACTTTCAATGCACCCATCTTGAAAGATTACATCAATGCCATGATTTTCATTGTGGACGATCATGCCAAATACCGTGAAGATTTTGAGCTGTTTCAAATGCCGTATCCTCAATTCAGAGATGATGTCTTTAAAATTATTGGCAACATCCTTCACGGTTCCAGCAGGGTCAGTACCATCATATCCGATATGAGAAAATTGTACGGCACAAAAAAGCAGCAGAAAGAAAAACGCTGGATCGATATGAAACAACTGATCGAAAGGACAAATTCTTTGGCGGGGGTGGAGATCGGTCAATATGTTGAATCCTTTGAGATAAACGTTCCCGAAAACCTGCCCGAAATTTACACCGATCCCGATGCCGTCGAACATGTCCTGACAAACCTGTTAATTAACGCAGCGCATGCTGCCGACAAAAAAGATTCTTGGGTAAAGTTGGATGTGATTCAGGGAACTACCTGGAAGGACCATTTAATAATTAAAATCAGTGACAACGGCTGCGGAATGGATCCGGAAACCCTGTCGAAGATATTCGACCCTTTTTTTTCGACCAAACCGACCGGTCGGGGATCCGGTCTGGGTATGTATATCAGCAGGGATCTTGTCAAAGAACTTGGGGGACGGATCGAGGTGCAGAGCGAACCCGGTAAGGGGAGTGTCTTCAGTGTTGTTTTTCCCGATATTGAAAGGCGTTTTGCGAAAAGAGTTTAGACTTGGCCGTATTTCTTATGTATAAGAAGCCACCAGCGAAGAAGGCTCGAGGAATTCGCCTTATAATGAATTCATCAGAATTGGAGTTTTGAAATGGATTACCGCATAATCGTAGTGGACGATGATCCCGATTTTCTGGAGAGTATTCAAAGAGGGCTGACCATATCAGGATTTAAAAAAGTAAGTATTTATCAGGATCCCCTGGAGGTTGCGAACCTTGTAGAACAAGGCGAAGATTTTGGCATTGCCCTCATCGATGTCACCATGCCGGGCATGAACGGCATAGAGTTGCTGGAACTGATTAAAACCTACCAACCCCATACGGAATGTATCGTGCTGACAGCGGTGGGCGATGTTCGTGTTGCAGTTAACTGCCTGAAAAAAGGCGCATACGATTACCTGGTGAAACCGATTTCCAGGGATGATTTGGTGGTATCGTTAAACCGCGCAATCGAAAAAAAGCGGCTGATGGATATCGTGAATATCGGCAAGAGCCGTGAAGCTCCGGACCTGGTCCATCCGGAAGCCTTCCGGCAGATTGTCACGGGAATCTTAGCGGTTCAAAGAATATTAAAGGAAGCGGAACTTCATGCCTTCAGCAGCATGGCCATATTGATCACCGGGAGCAGCGGTACCGGCAAGGAATTGCTGTCCCGGGCCATTCATGAGGCCAGTCGAAGGGGCAAATTCAGTTTTGTGCCCATCAACATGGCCGCCATTACGCCGAGTCTGTTCGATGCCGAGTTTTTCGGCCACACCAAAGGCGCTTTTACCGGCGCGGAACACGAGCGTGAAGGATACCTGGGGTACGCCGACAGGGGTACCCTGTTTCTGGATGAGATCGGCATGCTGCCCCTCGAACTTCAGGGGAAACTGCTGCGTTTTTTACAGGAAGGTGAATTTATCAGGCTCGGATCCAATAAGATTCAAAAGGCCGACGTCCGCATCATAGCGGCCACCAACAGCGACCTGGATAGACAGGTTAGTAAAAATTTTTTTCGCAAGGATCTGTATTACCGCCTCAA
>JAWOIY010000109.1:0-13906 GCA_046484425.1 Desulfobacterales bacterium
AAGATGGCTAAACTAATAAAATATAACATGAAAGCCCGTGAAGCGATGCTGAACGGGGTAAGAACCCTTGCTGATGCGGTTGTTGTTACCCTGGGTCCCAAAGGAAGAAATGTCGTTCTGGACAAATCCTGGGGATCGCCGACGGTCACCAAAGACGGCGTCTCAGTGGCCAAAGAAATCGAATTGGAAGACAAATTCGAAAACATGGGTGCCCAGATGGTAAAGGAAGTCGCCAGCAAAACAAGTGACATGGCCGGTGATGGGACAACCACTGCAACGCTTTTGACCAGATCTATTTATGAAGAGGGGCAGAAGCTGGTGGCGGCCGGCCATAACCCAATGGCCATTAAACGGGGGATTGATGCCGCGGTTGGCGTTGTTGTGAAAGAACTTCGAAATTTGAGCAAACCCACCCAGGACCAGCGCGAAATTGCCCAGGTCGGCACCATTTCGGCGAACAATGATGAAACCATCGGCAAAATCATTGCCGATGCCATGAACAAAGTCGGTAAAGAAGGGGTCATCACCGTTGAAGAAGCCAAAAGCATGGAAACAACACTTGAAGTTGTTGAGGGCATGCAGTTTGATCGAGGATACCTGTCGCCATATTTTGTGACCAATGCCGAAAAAATGGTCGCGTCTTTGGAAGATGCTTACATTCTGATCAATGAGAAAAAGATCAGCAACATGAAGGATCTTTTGCCCATTCTTGAACAAGTCGCCAAAATGGGCCGGCCTTTATTGATCATTGCCGAAGATCTGGAAGGTGAAGCATTGGCCACCCTGGTGGTCAATAAATTGAGAGGCACCCTGCAGGTGGCCGCGGTCAAAGCGCCGGGTTTCGGCGACAGACGAAAAGCGATGCTGGAAGACATTGCCGTTTTAGCCGGCGGTCAGATGGTCTCCGAGGATTTAGGGGTCAAATTGGAAAATGTAACGGTTTCGGACCTCGGCAGGGCCAAACGGATCACCATCGATAAAGACAACACCACCATCGTCGACGGCGCCGGTTCGCGCTCGGCCATCGAGGGCCGGGTGAAGCAGATTCGCGCCCAAATTGAAGAAACCACCTCCGACTACGATCGTGAAAAACTTCAGGAAAGGTTGGCCAAACTGATCGGCGGGGTGGCGGTGATCAACGTGGGCGCAGCCACAGAGACAGAAATGAAGGAAAAAAAAGCCCGGGTAGAAAATGCCCTCAACGCTACCCGTGCGGCTGTGGAGGAAGGGATCGTGCCGGGCGGAGGTGTGGCGCTGCTTCGCTGTTTGGCCGCGCTGGAAGAAATGAAAATCAAAGCCGATCAAAAGCTGGGGGTGAAAGTCGTGATGCGCGCCCTGGAGGAACCACTTCGTCAGATTGCCAACAATGCCGGTGCTGAAGGTTCTGTCGTCATCGATAAGGTCAAAAACGGCGAGGGAGCATTTGGTTACAATGCAGAAACGGACACCTATGAGGATCTGATGAAAGCCGGTATAATGGATCCGACCAAAGTGGTCCGGCTCGCATTGCAAAATGCAGCAAGTGTGGCTTCATTGATGCTGACCACCCAGGCCATGATTGCAGAAAAACCCGAAGAAAAAAAGGAGATGCATCCGGGAGCTCAAGGAATGGGGGGCGGAATGGGCGGAATGATGTAAACCTCCGTCACTCAATAGAGTTCATGGCGGACATGATGCAGATAAATTTGTTAAATCGAAGTATGAATGCATATAACAGCATACCAAATTACAGCTTGCGTGAAGATTTTGCCAGCAGCATGATACATGGTGCAGGTTTCATTCTTGCAATTATCGGAATGTGTTTACTGATTGCCTATGCAAGTATCTATGGAAATGCTTGGCATGTTGTATCATGCAGCATTTATGGGTCGACTTTAGTCTTATTATACACAGCTTCCACGCTTTATCACAGCATTCGGCTTGCTAAAGCCAGGAAAGTTCTCAGGGTCCTGGATCACTCTACCATTTTTCTTTTGATAGCCGGAACGTATACACCTTTCACTTTGGTGAACTTACGGGGTCCTTGGGGTTGGTCGCTTTTCGGTGTTATTTGGGCGCTGGCTGTTATCGGAATTTTATTTCAGACGACCGGGTTTCTCAAGGGGGCTAAGGTTTCCGTTGCGTTTTACGTGGCCATGGGCTGGGTTGTCGTGGTAGCGATCAAACCAATGCTATCCCTGGTCGATACGGGCGGATTGGTGCTCCTGCTTTTGGGAGGTGTTGCCTATACAACTGGAGTTGTGTTTTATGTTTGGCGCCGGATGCCTTACAACCATGCCATTTGGCACGTTTTTGTCGTGGCTGGAAGTACCCTGCACTTTTTCGCAATCTTTTTGTACGTCATACCTTTAAATCCTCCATCGATAATTTAAGATTAAATTCGCTGGAAAACAGCGGTCAGGTCCACCTTGAACTCGCCTCGCGCCTCTTGTCTCTCTCATTCACCGCGCTTCCATTCGCGGGTGACATGTTTGACAGCCTGTTTGCATCGGCTGCTGATGTTTTATTCGTTTAAAAGCGTACCTGGAACAACGCATTTGTCACCAAATTTTTCGTATAATGAATCCAGAACAATATTCATTCTCTGACGCTTTTGGGATGACCGGTCTTGATCAAAAAGAGACAGCTGGGTTCTACTGCCCAAAAAACTGAGTTGAGACAAAGAGATCCCTAAAAGCCTGATCGGTTTTTTCGTTACCTCGGTTTTTTTTAACAGATGACAGGCAAGTGAATATATCTCCGAACCGTCATCCGTGGATTCAGGTAAGGTTGCCGACCGGGTAACCTGGACAAAATCAAAATATTTGACCTTCAATGTGACGGTTTTCCCTTTTAGCCCCTTATGCCGCAGCCGTCGAGCCACTTTATTACCCAAAGCAAGGAGCTCTTTTTGAGCCGCATCCAAAGAAATGATGTCCTGTGAATAAGTCTGTTCGTGACCGATAGATTTCACTTCGTGTTCGGGTATTACATCCCGTTCATCTACTCCCATGGCCAGCAGATGTATTTTGGCACCCTGTTTCCCAAATCTTTTCTCTAAGACCTTGACCGGCGTTTGTCTCAAATCCCTGAACGTGTGGATGTTGAGGCGATTTAAGACCAGCTGTGTCACTTTTCCAACCCCCCACATTTTTTTGATCGGAAGCGGATCCAGGAAATCTCTGACACCATCGGAATGCACGACAGTTAAACCGTCAGGTTTGTCAATATCAGAGGCAATCTTTGCCACAAACTTTGAAGGAGCAACACCGGCTGAAATTGTCAGGCCTGTCTCTGCTGAAATTATTTGCTTGATCTTTTTCGCGACGTTCTCGGGCCGACCAAAAAGACGAATGGAACCTGTCACATCAAGAAATGCTTCGTCAATCGATAACGGCTCGACCAGCGGTGTGAAACGAAGAAATATCTCAAATACCTGCTTAGAGACTTCCTGGTATCTTGACATTCTGACAGGCAAAAAAATCCCATCAGGACAAAGGCGTTTTGCTTTGGCAACCGGTTGGGCGGAATGAACTCCAAATTTTCGAGCTTCATATGAGGCAGATGACACCACACCTCTTTCCTCGCCGCCTCCCACGATTACCGGTTTACCCTTTAAGGCAGGATTGTCCAGTACCTCAACCGATGGATAAAAAGCATCCATGTCCAAATGAATGATGTGTTTTGATTGAATTTGCTTGTCCATGAAAACGTGTGACTGAAAATCAAATCAACAAGAAACTGCATCTCCTGACCCGAAAGCGTCTTTCTTGTACTGCTCTGTCACCAAAACCGGGACTCCGAGGGTGTCGGCAGTCCGGATGAGTTGGCCCACTTTGCAGGCGATCCTCTCCCACGAGTCCATGGCCTTGAGCAGCCCCAGTTGAAAGTCGATGATCAGGAGCAGACTGTCTTTGCATGTTGCGACATATTCGTGCCGCATTATGATCCCTCCTTATGGTCTAACCCAGGTTTAAACCGTGTTTTATCCATCGTCCCGCCGGAGATAGATACCTTTAAGGTTATCGTTTTATGATCGTTCTGGCAACAAAATTTAAAAAGGAGGAAAAATCATGAATACTGATATCGCGTAGAACGATCTCGATAAAATCGAGGCGGGCATCCGTGAAAAATATTCCAGAACTTCCAGGATGCCTCTAAAATTATAAGTTTCTCTGGCAGAAGTATGGAATCTTATAATATTAGGGGCGTACCCAAATCGTTAAATCGCTTTTGAGTTGATTTGACATTACTCTTATAGTCTTATATGCTTTTGATATATTTAATAATTCAAGAAGGCATCAGGAGGGTTAAATGAACAAGGTTAATCTTATTGAGGTTTTGCAAGAAGAAACCGGGCTGACTAAAATTAAAGCAAAGAAAGTTGTCGACTTGTTTTTTGATGAAATGGTCAAAGCACTTGCAAATGGTGACAGGGTTGAAATCCCTGGATTGTGTTCATTTTACGTCAAGAAGTACGATTCGTATACCGGCAGGAATCCAAAGACTGGTGAACAAATTAAAATTAAGTCCAAGAAACTGCCGTTTTTCAAGTGTGGGCAAGAATTAAAGGAACTGGTAGACAGTTAAAGCTGACTAATGGATAAAGGACGATGGATTGTTTATCTGATTCGGTGTTCTGACGAATCTTTGTATTGCGGGATAACCAATAACCTGAAAAACCGTTTGATAGAACATAATTCAGGCAGAGGCGCAAAATATACAAGATCTCGGAGACCTGTTGAATTAGTTGTTGCCAGTTCTGAAATGACGAAAAGCAATGCACTTAAGCTGGAATATAGGGTTAAACAAGTCCCAGCCAGTAAAAAATACTTAGAACTTACAAAGAAGGAGAACAAAATGACAAAGAAAATTAAAAAGGATCTGCAAGCCGTAATAAAAGCCCTTTATAATTTAGTTCAAAAGATTGAAAAGATGCAGAAAGAAGTTGATAAACAGGTGCAACCCACAAAAAAACCAAAAGCCAAAGCTGTAAAAAAGGCTCCTGCTAAAAAAGTTGTTGTAACGAAAACTGCACCACCTACTGCTAATGAAAAAATTTTTGCGATTATCCAGAGATCAAAGAAAGGCGTTAATACTGAAGTCCTTATGAAGAAAACAGGGTATGAAAGAAGGACAATATCTAATGCGATTTATAAATTAACAAAACAGGGTAAAATTAAGACTGTGGCTAAAGGGATTTATGTGAAAACGTAATCCTATTGTTCATTTGCGAAACCTTTAAACCACGAGAGGACAACAAATGGCTGAACAACTTGATCCAAAAGAACGGGAAAGGTTTCAAGAACTTTTAATGGCAAATTCGATACTGATTGAATCATTAACCTACCTCCTTATGGAGAAGGGTATCATCACCAATGAGGAGTTTTTTACAAAGATAAAACAGGTACAGGCTGAATATCAGAAAAAGGATCCTGCTTAAAAAAATGTCCTGAACGAAACTTGATTTGACAGCGGTCAGATCCTGCCGGATGTCAATGACAGTTATGCTGCCGAACGTTTATTTAATTCAGGGGTCGGGGAGTTTTTCTCCTAAATTCTTGAATATAGCGGAATGGATGATCTTTTTTTAAATCGGATGCTGTCTGAGTGGCTTAGGGATCGTTAGAAAAAACAGGCGCAAACCGAAATCGTATCTTTAAAGGATTTTTAAAATAATGCAGACAACCTATTGATATTTCAAAGATAGTTTCCTGTTTTTTCTTTACGATCCCTTGCCGCGAGTTCATGCGGTTTAAAAAAGATTATCCATGTAGCGGTTGTTTGGAAAAACACCCCGACCCCTCATTTAAATAAAAATAGGTTTTATCGTAAAAACCTATCCAATATGGATTTGAAATGATTTAACTGGAGCGGTTCGATTTCGATAGAAACCCGAGCAAGGTCAAAAAACATTAAAATTTCATCATCTGTTAATGAATCTAAACCTGGGTCAAGAAGAAGTATCCTGTCATATCTTCCCAAGTTGATTCCGACATCCACTTCATCCCATCCCAATGCTTCCATGATGCGAGGCCAAGCTCTGATCCAGCCAGGCGTCATGATCATGGTACGGTTTGCTTCAAGTTTTTCTGCATGTTTTCCGCAGAAAGCTTCTATGCAATTCTTCACTGGAGCAAAGCCGGCACCAAATTGTTGCTTCAACAATATTCGTCATGTGTTTTGACGAGAAATGTCATTTCAGTTGATTGTAAATTCGGCAATCAGCAATAACTACCTGTGATTTTACATTATTTTAAAATGAGTTCAAATGGTACGTATTATGCATTTTGTTGTTCTTATCCAATTGTTTTTAATTACAGGGGAGAACTTGTAATATGCATGGTATCAAAAAAATGAACAAGGCAATTAGGATTTTAAGAGACTATGTCAATAAAGACATAAATATTGACCAGTTAGCAATATTATTGCATCTGGCAGATAATGAACCTGAACCAGTATCCTATTCAACCTTGAGTAAATTAATGGATAACTCAAAGGCAAATATATCGAGAAATATTGAAATGTTGAGTGGACACTACCTAAAAGATCCCATTACTGGAGAGTGGGTTGATACCGGCCTTGGCCTTGTAAAAAAATCCCCGTCTCCACACGATTCCGAGGATTGTGTTGCATTTCTAACTGATAGAGGAACAAAAGTAGTGTGGATTTTGAACGAACTTATTAAGTGAAGGAACGAAACAGCAAAAATTAACGAGGACACTATGAATAGACTGATAATAATAATCCTTATGATGCTGCTCGTACCTGCAAACTACGTGAGTGCTGAGGATAAAGAAACGGTAGATATTGCCAAGGATAAAACTTTAATACTTTTAAAAGGATATCTACCATTAGTGGCCAAGTATAATTATGTTTATTTTAAAGAAAGAATGACAAAAGAAGACGAGATTGCAGATTTCTTGGGTAGCATGGAGGAACAAAGACGGATTATTGGTTTTGACAGGATGGGTGCCGGAGGTGAGATAATAAATCCCTTAAATGAGTACGAGAACGAAAAAATTAATACTTCTTCTTTTTGTTGGATAATTATACCTAATATTAAAGAAAGTCAACCCTCAGGAATAATTCAATTTACTTACTCTTTTTAAAAACGACAAAAAGGGAAACATCCGGCACGTTTGAGCATCGAGATAATGACGGCATCGGGGGAAGTATTCATTTTGGCAGGGGTGTCAAAACAGTAGAATCCTTCAACCATTAAGGGTCTGCAATTTACTTCTGTAACAGATATCATCATATGGAAACGGAATATCTGAATGGAACAGAACGGGTGATCGATTGCACAGACCACAAATCCACGCCGATTTACGACGACTATTGTAAATGGGAACAGAACCAAAAAGGCAGGCCCCTTGAGACCTGCCTTTGCTATTTGGCGACACGGTTACTGCTATGCTGAAAAACGGTTGTACCTATCAGATAGCTGTACCCGGGGATATGGATCACCGTTGGCAGTTAGTAGGATTTCTTTTTTGATTCCTGGGGGGAGACGTCAGTTGGCGAAGTACCGGATTGTCCTTGAGAGCGACCCTCCTGCATTTTCTCCTTCATTGCTCCCCAGGCTTTGCTGTATTCTTCTTCGGTCAGGAATCCGTCGTTGTTGGTGTCCATTGCGCTAAAACGCTCTTCATGTTTTGCCATATGCTCCTCTTTGCTAATTTTCCCGTCCTTGTCGGTATCTATTGCATCAAAATATGCATTTTCCCCCATGTGACCTTGGGGTCCTTTCGCCAAAGCGTAGTTGTTTCCGAGAAAGGTCACTGCACCTAAAAGAATCAAAACCATCATTACCATCTTTTTCATCTTTTTCTCCTTTCGTTAGTCGAATTGCTGTTGACACAGGCAGCATAAAGCATACGCTGCACAAAGTGTTATGGATATATCAGACCGCAATTTTAAGAGCTCTCTATCCAGTTCCATGCCGGTCTTCTGTCGGATGATAAAATATAAAGTCAAAATTCGGATATTATCCAATTAAACGATATGGATAAGCTCGTTTGGTCCACTCACCGTCCGGGGAATCCTTGCTTAATATTTCATAGGCCGCTTTCAAATGTTGCGGATCTCCGGTGCTTTTGTATTGGCTAACACCCCTTAAATAGACGGCTTCCTGCACAGCATCTGTATTTTTGTAGTCTGCTTGGATTTTTTCCAATGTTTTTAATGCCTCAGGGAATTTATCATTATCAAAGAAATATTTTCCCTCTCCAAGCAAAAGGCGGGCAATCAGCTCTTTTGGTTTTAAAAAACCAACCGTCCGATGGTGTTCTTTACCATCAAGGCCCAATGTTATCAGGGTGGGTGTCCATTTAACGTTAAAGTCTTCACTGAGAGGTTTGGCATCTGAGGGGACGCGCAAAGGAATTAAAGTTTCAGAGATAAAGTCGGTTACCGCCGGGTCGGGATACGTAACTGCATCCATCTGTTGGCAGCCGATTCATCCGGGATTGAAGAAATCAAGTAGAACCGTTTTGCTTTCTTTTTTTGCTATGTCAAGTGCATGGTTTATGTCTGTTTCCCAATGTATTGCATTCGTCATAACTTCACCTCCGTTTGGTTGCCGATGCGGCCAGGTAACAATGAAAATTTGCTGGCTGATAGATTGAATTTTTCCAGCGGTCAAAAAATAAACTTTTACAACAAAACAGCATCTTCGATGCCAATATTTTTAGGTTGTATAGTTTATAGTAATTCTGCAATTAACAATGTCAAGGCATTCAAGACTGAAAATCGATTGCCAAAAACTTTCTACAACAAAATTCCCTCTGATAATGTCAATGATGGTTTGAAAATAGACCCGGTTGATAGGTTGCAGAACCGGCCAACGGTGCCGGGAGAGCGTGTTTTTTCATTCTGTTTGTTTTGACAATTCTGTTTCATGCAGGTAAAAAGCAAGCACGCGGGTGCAGAATCAAAGAGGTCGCACTTTTTTTGTTAAAGACTTGAGAAAGGGGCTGCAGTGACGATTCAGATCATTATCCTGCTTACCATCATTGTTGTCGCATTTGCGCTGTTCGTCGGCGGTTGGTTGCGAGTGGATTTGGTGGGACTGCTGGTACTTTCGGTCCTGGCGGTGACAGGTTTGGTGTCGACGCAAGAGGCCTTGGCGGGGTTCAGCAGTCCGGCGGTGGTCACTGTATGGGCCATGTTCATTCTTTCCGAGGGGCTGACCCGCACCGGTATCGCTCATCAGCTCGGGCAACCCCTGCTGCGTTTTTCAAAAGGCAGCGAAGCCCTGCTGGTGGTGGCCTTGATGGTTGCCGCGGGTCTGCTGTCGGCCCTGATCAATACCGTGACGGTTGCCGCCATCCTGCTGCCGGCCACCATGGAGCTGGCAAGACGCAGCGGACGTCCCCCCTCGCGATTGCTGATGCCGCTGGCCCTCGGCGCATTGCTTGGCGGTCCTTTCACCGCTATTTCCACACCGCCCAACATCCTGGCCACGGACGCGCTGCGGGCCGTTGGATTGCAGCCATTCGCCCTCTTCGACTTTACACCGATTACCGCAGCCATTGTTTTGGCCGGTATCGTTTTTGTTGCGATCATCGGAAGGCACCTGCTTCCCAACCGCACCGCCGATTCAGGGACTGATACCCGCATGTCCATTGACGCTTCCTACCAGATGGATAAATACATCTTTACCACCCGTATCCCGTCAGGTTCACCGCTGGACGGCCGGACCCTTTACGAGAGCCGGATTGGAACGGCCCTTTACCTGACGGTAGTTGCACTTCAAAGAAAAGGGGTTATGATGCTTGCCCCCCGCCCCACCGATGTCCTGCAAGCCGGAGACACGCTTATTCTCCACGGTCATCCTGATCACTTGAGGCGCCTTCACGGCAGCCAGCATCTCCAGGTTGAGCCGTCGGTTTCGGCTGCCGAACTGGTTTGCTCGAACCTGCTGGTCGCCGAAGGCATTGTTGCGGAAGGATCGCCCCTACTGGGCGCCACTTTGGGGGAAAGCGATTTGCGGCGCAAGCATCGGGTGCATGTGCTCGCACTGAACGGACCGACCGAAAGAGAGGTCAAGGATCTGTGGCGGCGTCACATCGAGACAGGTGACCGCCTGTTGCTACAGGGGCAAAAAGAGGCTCTGGATTCAGTTGCCGAACAGGGGTTTGTAACGGAAATGCGCTTCCTTTCGGCCGATGAAGTGCGGGTGTTTGCCGGTGATCGCGGCCACCTGCTGGCTGTGCGCGTGCCCCCGGGTTCCGTGCTGACCGATAGAGACCTGGTGGAAAGCCGGTTGGGCAATGTATTCGGTCTAACGGTAGTGGGCATCGTGCGCGGTGAGGAGGTGTTGTGCATGCCGTCGCCCCATGAAACCATACAAGCCGGTGATCTGCTGGTGCTGCAGGGTTCACCCCGTGATCTCGAAGTGCTCGAAGGCCTTCAGGAATTGGAGATAGCCGAGCAGACGTCCAACCTCACGGCCGAGTTGGAGTCACAACAAATCGGTGTTACGGAAGTCCTGCTCTCGCCGCGATGCACCCTGGTGGGACAGACCCTGGCGAATTTGCTTTTTCGCGATCATTACGGGATCAGTGTGCTCGCCATCTGGAGAAAGGGCCAGCCCTTTCGTACCGGGCTTCAGGACATGCCCCTGAAATTCGGAGATGCCCTGCTGGTGTACGGAAACCGCCGAAACCTGGAAGCTGTGGCCCGTGATCCCGACTTTATCGTACTCGATGAAGCGGCTGCGCGGGCGCCGCGCCTTGAAAAGGCCGGCATCGCCGCCATGATCATGCTCGCGGTGCTGTTGAGCGCCATTTCAGGCATTGTTCCCATTGCCATTGCCGCGCTTACCGGCGCGGCCCTAATGGTTCTCGTGGGATGCTTGAAGATGGAGGAAGCCTATCGGGCTATAGAGTGGAAAATTATCTTTCTCATAGCCGGCATGCTGCCGCTGGGAGTTGCCATCGAAAACACCGGAGCGGCGCAGATGGGCGCCGGTGCCTTGATCGCAGTAGTGGGTGATCTCGGACCCCGCTGGGTTGTTGCCGCGCTTTTTACCCTCACCGCCATCAGCACCCAGGTCGTTCCCACGGCGGCTCTGGTGGTATTGATGGCGCCGGTGGCGCTCAGCGCCGCCAATACGCTGGGCATTTCACCGCATCTGCTGATGATGACCGTAGCCATTGCAGCCTCGGCAAGCTTCGCCAGTCCGCTGTCCCATCCCGCCCACCTGCTGGTCATGGGGCCCGGGGGCTATCGCTTTATCGACTATGTCAAACTCGGCGTGCCCCTGACTATCATCGCACTGGTTGTGTCCGTGGCCTTGTTGCCGATCCTCTGGCCGGCTTAGTACATTAAAACGTACAAAATGACCATTGACCTTTAGATGGTTAAGTTGCATTTTATAATTAAAATTGATAGAATACCTTTGTTCAGCAGGCCATATTCGAAGCGGCATTCACATTCGATGGAATTCGCATTCGAGTTGATATTTTTTAGTGAGAGGGATTGGCAAGGTGACAAGAGATATTTTCGGGAGCTGGAGATCAAATGATGCGTAGGAATCAATTTAGAATTGCGGTTGTTTGCACGCTATGGCTGCTCACGTTTTTGTTGCGGCCGGGATTTGCCTATGGAGCGATCGAGACGGTTATTCTGCCGATCACACTTGATTACGCCTTGGTTCGCACCTTTTTTTGTCAGCAGTCCTATACCCTACCGGATGAGAGGGCGGTGATCCTGGAAGACGATCAAGGTTGTACCAGGATCGAACTCCGGAACCCACAGGTCGCCGCAGCGGATTCCCTGATTAAGGTCACGAATCACGTCAAGGTCAGTCTTGCCACACCATTACTCGGAACATGCAGGGGGATGGAATGGGAGGGCTACCTCGAGGTAATGCAGAAGGTTACGCTCAATCCCGACAACTCGCGGCTCGAATTTGAGACGGTCAATTCTGCCGTGTATAATGAGAATCGGGAACCGGCTGCTTTGATAACCCCACTTTGGGACCTGGTTCAGGCCCATGCTCTACCGTTTCTCGACCGGATGATCATTGATCTCGCTCCACCGGTACAGGAGTTAAAGGACTTTCTGCCCCTCTTTTTTTCTGCGGGTGATCAAGACCGCATCGGGCAATGGCTCGATACCCTGAGGCTCGAACATCTGCGTATTGACCCCGATGCAGTTCGGCTGGATGTTCTGTTGGATGTGGAACCGATGCCCCAGCCGGAAGAAGCGGTCAAAGAGATCTCTTCAGAAGAGATCGAACGTCTGGCCAAGACCTGGGAAGACTGGGACGCCTATCTGGTGTATGAGATACAGTCCTTGACCGGGAAGCCCCTGACCGATGATGAGAAAGGTGAACTGCTTGAGACCCTGCTGGAGATACGATACGGTTTTTTAAAGGCGCTAACAGAAAAGACCATTGGCCGTGATTTTATAAATGAGCAGTTTATATGGACGTGGCAAAGACTTGCTGCGATATTAAAAAAATACCTTGTAACGCAGATGTCGGAATCCCCCTTAAACTACCTTTCCTTTTTTACCGCCACCGATGCCCTGGCAGCACTACAGAAACAGGGGCCGACCCTTGGTCTGGACATCAGTCGAGACGGCCTGGTCAGGCTGGGCAGTTTTTTAAGTGAAGGCCGGATTGAGCCTGTGTTGGAATACTCATATGAGATAAACCCTGATCTGCGCACACTATTGGGCTTTGGTCCGCCTCTGACCGATACAGGTCCGGCCTTTGAAGTTGAGGAGTTGGATAACCCGGACGAAGATGAGGCAGACAGGATCTTCAAGCCGGTACGGTTCTGGCCCGACTTTTGGCCTTCTTCGGCATATGCCGGTGATGCACCGCCAAAGTCGATAAAATCCATCCTGCCATGGGTCCCAAGCCGGGACAGCCTGAAACCTTATCTGGACAGAGTCAAACAGGTTATCGAAAAAGCGGCAATCGAGACCCTCAAAAAAAATAACCTCGAGGAAAAGGACCAGTCCTATTTCCGTCTCCTGTCCCTTGCCACTGCCTGGCAGGAGAGTTGCTGGCGTCAGTTTATAACGAAAGGTGGGAAGGTGCGCTATCTTGTCTCCTACAACAATACCTCGGTTGGGTTAATGCAGGTAAATGAACGGGTGTGGCGAGGCATGTATCGGCTTCAAAGCCTGCGCTGGAATATCGAGTACAATGCCCGGGCAGGCAGTGAGATTCTTCAACAATATCTCCAGAAATATGCCATCCGGAAAATGGATGTACAGAATCCCCTGGATTCCGATACACTCGTCAGGGTGGTATATGCCATGTATAATGGAGGCCCCGGGGAATTTAAGAAATATTTTAAACGAAAACAGGCAAAATCCTATTACAAAAGCGATAAATTATTCTGGGAGAAATATCTCCTCACCAAAAAAGGACGGTTCGATAAGGTTTTGGATTGCTATTAACCGGTTGGCCTGTTTCATCATCCCCATGGGCTATAAGATGTATTAATTCTTTCATGCGGGCAGGCTCTTCCGACGACAAGGTTTTTTTAATTTGTTGGACCAGGCAAACGACAGATGTTAATACTCATACAGAGCTATTGGACCACGTCAAATCGGTGTGCTTTCCATTACTGGTCAAAAGGTTGGTTCTTTCAAAGACCTCATCGTATATGGTGTTCTCTCTTCACAAAGTGTTTTCTCTTATGATATTCAAAAACACAATGTTTTTGAAATTAAATAGACACCCAACTGAAAAAAAAGACCCATATAATTCAGGGGTCGGGGAGTTTTTCTCCTAAATTCTTGAATATAGCGGAATGGATGATCTTTTTTTAAATCGGATGCTGTCTGAGTGGCTTAGCCACTGTATTGAATGTCAAGCAAAAATTAGTATGACGCCATCCAGCAAGTTCGATTTTTTATCATTGCATTTAAGATAGTAAGGATCTTTCTCATACATGCT
>JAWOIY010000147.1:0-5692 GCA_046484425.1 Desulfobacterales bacterium
CGAAACCAGGCCAAGCTCGCCTATAACAGCGTGGCGGAGTGGCTGGAGGGCAAGGGGCCCATGCCGGCGGCCATGACGGCGGTCCCGGGGCTGGACGAAAATCTTCGGCTCCAGGACCGGGTGGCCCAGCAGTTAAAAGCCCTGCGGCACGAGCACAGCGCTCTGGATCTGCAGACGATAGAAGCCCGCCCCGTCTTTGCCGGAGACGAGATTCTGGATCTGCAGGCAGATGAGCGCAACCGAGCCAAGGAGATCATTGAGGACTTCATGATAGCGGCCAACGGCGTAACCGCGCGTTTTTTGCAGGCAAAGAAAGTCGCTTCCCTGAGGCGCATGGTCCGTTCTCCCAAGCGCTGGGACCGGATCGTCGAGATCGCGGCCCAGAGCAATTTCAAGCTTCCGGCGCAACCTGACTCGAAGGCGCTCGAAGAGTTCCTGGTTGCGCAAGAAGCCGCCGACCCGCTCCGATTTACCGATCTGTCACTTGCCGTCATTAAACTGCTCGGCCCGGGTGAATATGTCGTCGAAGCCCCGGGCGAAGCGTCTCCCGGCCACTTCGGCCTGGCCGTCAAGGATTACACGCACTCGACTGCTCCCAACCGGCGGTTTCCGGATCTGATCACCCAGCGCATCCTGAAGGCTGCTTTAGAGGGGTCGCCCTTGTCCTACAGCCGGGACGAATTGACGGAACTGGCCCGTCACTGCACCAAGAAGGAAAATGATGCCAACAAGGTGGAGCGGCTCGTTGCCAAATCGGCCGCGGCCATGCTGCTCTCCTCAAGGATCGGGGACCGGTTTGACGCCATCTGTACGGGCGCAGCCGACAAAGGTACATGGGTTCGCATCTTTCAGCCCCCAATCGAAGGCCGGCTGGTTTACGGGGTTGAAGGTGTCGATGTGGGCCAAAGGCTCAAGGTGCAACTTATCCGCACGGATGTGGAGAAGGGGTATATCGATTTCAAGAAGATCCGATAAAATCTTTATATTCTGGAGAGGACTATACAGCTTGACAGGAAATTCAACATTGACTCTCGCAAAGGTGGCGGTACCCATGTTTCGGCAGAGATCCCGATATAGTTGAGGTGCGTGATGAACAAAGCAAAGATTTTGAACGATGAAAACGGTCAGTTTGTTGCGATAGCGATCACTGAGCGTGATCTGGCCTGCTTGGTTGGAACGCAGGAGGGCTGAGAATGAAGAAAGAGGAAAATATAATCGACGGCGCAAAACTCAGGCGGCTTGCCGAAGAGGCGTTGGAGGAATCGCCTGATGACCATGGTGATCTTTCAGGGATTTCTCCTGAGGAAATGACGGGCTTGATCCATGAGCTGCGCGTACATCAGATCGAGCTCAAGATGCAAAACGAAGAGCTCCGACGTATTCAGGGAGAGCTTGAAAAGGAGCGCGATCGATATTCTCATCTGTATGACTTTGCACCGGTGGGCTATTTTACGGTCAGTGAGAAGGGGATCGTTGTGGAAGCCAATCTTACAGCCGCCACTTTGTTGGGGATGGAGAGATCCGCACTTATCGGCAGTCCCTTCAGTCGTTTTGTCCTGCGTGAGGATCAGGATATTCTTTATTTTCATCGAAAACGTCTTTTAGAAACGAAGAAACCACAGTCCTGCAGATTGAGGTTGGTCAAAAAGGGAAACAGCGAATTTTACGCGAATCTGGAATGGATGATTGTTGAAGATGGGGATGGCGGTCTCAGGCAGGCCAGAATTGTGGCCAGTGATATCACAGAACAGAAGGAACTCGAAAACAAACTTCTGCAAGCACGAAAAATGGAAGCCATCGGTACGATCGCAGGCGGAATTGCCCACCAATTCAACAATGCCTTGTGTATAATTACAGGCAGGATTGACCTGCTGGAGATGGATTTTCCCGGTGATGAGAACGTATCAAATCATGCCAAAGAAATGAAGGATTCCACTTTCCGTATGACTCAACTGGCCGCTCAACTGCTGGCCTATGCCAGAGGCGGAAAATATCATGCTAAAACAGTATCATTGGGTGATTTCGTCAGGGAAATATTACCTTTGGTAAGACATGTCGTTGATTCTTCCATCAATGTGGATTTAGATTTGCCTCTGGACATGCTCAATGTAAAAGTCGACTTGGATCAGATGCAAATGGTGCTGTCTGCTGTTCTGGTCAATGCGTCTGAAGCAATGGAGGGCGAAGGGCGTATCCGGATTGCCTGTAGAAATGAAATAATAACGGAGGAGATTGACGGAAATTTCCCCAAATTAACGCCTGGAAACTATGCCTGTCTGATGATCGCTGATGATGGAAAGGGCATGAGTGAAGAAACCAACAAACGGGTATTTGAACCTTTTTTCACTACCAGGGGTGAGGGGCGTGGTCTTGGGTTGGCGGCCGCATACGGTATTGTCAAAAACCATGATGGTTGGATATCGGTTGATTCTGAATTGGGCAAGGGAACAGTTGTTAAAATCTATCTGCCTGCAGCAGAAGCTCCTGTCAAAGAAGATGCTAAATCAAAGCCAAGGGCCGAACCGATTAAAGGTCAGGGCACCATACTGGTTATTGACGATGAAGAGATGGTTATGAAAGTAACCCGCCAAATATTAGAAAGACTGGGCTACCGTGTCTTAGATGCCAAAACAGGGCAAGAGGCCATTGACGTTGTCAAGACTTTTGATGGTGATATTGATCTTGCCATGCTTGATATTCTTTTACCTGGTATGACCGGCGACATCATCTATCCATTGCTCATGGAGGCTCGTCCCAATTTGAAGGTGCTCGTTTTCAGTGGTTATTCCATAGACGGACCGGCACAGAAAATTTTGAATGCAGGAGCTGAAGATTTTATTCAGAAACCGTTTACGATAGTAGATTTATCAGAAAAACTGAAGAAAATATTAGATGGTGAGCAACAAGACTCCGTTCAAGGATTATCATCTACTTGAATTTGGATTTAATAGATAAATTCAATAATACCTGGTTTATTAAATTATGTTGAGTTTTGATCAATCAATAGCAGTACACACAAGTTTTGAGTTGATGATTTCGTTTATAAATCGAAAATATTTAATTCTCTGCTTTAGCGAATTTTCGTTGGAGTTAAATTTTCTTGAGAGAAAGGAGGTATTAAAGGGCATTCTATTTTGCATGGTCATTTTATGGATCCAGGAGCGTAAACAATAAACCCAAAAAAAGGAGATAAGCATGAAAAGAATCGCAATTATATCTTTAACTTTGATTATTGGACTTTGTCTGGCAACAGGTGCTTTTGCAGCAGATAAAGCGGCTATTGAAAAACAAGTAGATGACATAGTTGTTGCCATTAATGGCGGGAAAATGGCTGAGGACTTTACAAGTGCAGCTCAAAATAAGCCCTATTATGTATTTATAATGGAAGAGGACGGAATGCTCTTGGTTCATCCGTCATTGGTTGGAGAAAGCCTCAAAGAAAAAGCAGAACCCGTTTATAATGAATGTGCCAAAGCGACTGCTGAAGGTTTATGGGTTAGTTATGTATGGAAAGAAAAGCCAAAAAATACCTATGTCAGGAAAACCACGAGCGGTTTAATTGTCGGAAGTGGATATTAGGAGTAACAAAATTGATATTTATCTAAGTAAATTGTACCAAAGTTTGTAAGGGAGGTATAGTGTCGCCTATCGAACTTATCGTTTTATGGGCGACATTTCTTTGTGGTGGAGATAAATCCTGGCGACCACTGGCAAACTGAAGAATGGGTTACCAGTGGTCGCGACTGCCGGTGCTCGGGCATTGTGCGAGAACAACCAGGACCGCGGCGCGTATGAGTTTGCACGCGGCAAGCTGCAGGCAGCACATCCCGCCTTGGAAAAGCTCGACCGAATGTCGCACGTCCATTTCATCAATCCGGAAGTGCTTGCCAGTCTCCGCCTCGAGATTGATCCGGATAATGCCGCCACGGCATTTGAGGAAAAAGCCATAGGAGCTGAAACATGGCTATCCATAAGAAAAAGGTTCTGTTCATAACAATAGGTGCCATCACGCTTGTTGTCTTCGCGGGTATTTTCGCTCTCATGCTCAATATCGAAAGATTTAAACCCCAGATCGAGACAACCGCGTCTACTGCTTTGGGGATGGATGTCCGGATCAAAGGCAGGATGGGCATCGCACTTTTTCCGGGTTTCGGTCTATCGTTGAAGGATGTCAATGTGAGGAACAAGGGATTGGACGTCGTTACGGTTGAGAAGATGAGGATGGGGCTGAAGCTCATCCCGCTCGCGATGTCCGAAATCAAGATAACTCAGCTGGAGCTTATCAAGCCGGTCTTCTCCATAGTTCGGTCCAAAAACGAGATGTTCAATCTTGAAATACCGGGACGCACGTTATGGGAAAAACTCCTTGCTGTGAAAAAGATATCCATCTCTCAGGGGAGCCTTGTTTATACTGATGAAACATCCAGCGAGAAAATCGAAGTCGGCGACTTGGATCTGAGCATAAGAACCCTTTTTCCCAGCGGGGCGGACAGCTCGGAACCATTCAAGAACATCTCATTCAACGGGGATATCAGATGCAAGATACTCAAAATCTATAACTTCACCCTGATGAACCTCGTGATGAGAGCAGCAGGTGAAAAGGGAATACTCGATATCAACCCGGTTAGTATGAACATCTTCGGTGGAACCGGGAACGGAAGCATTCATGTGGACGTGACGGGGCCGTCGCCTCATTACAGGGTAATCTATACGCTTAATCGGGTCAGGATCGAAGAACTTCTTCAGCAATACGCGTCCAAAAAAATCTCCCAGAAAACCATAGAAGGGCCGATCGACTTTTCCGCAGACCTGACGGCAATGGGGCAGAGCGCAGATGAGGTGAAACGATCGCTTAACGGCAACCTTTCTTTGAACGGGGAGAACCTGATGCTCTACAACATCGATATCGATGCTCTTATCATGAAGTACGAACGAAGCCAGAACTTTAATCTCGTGGATGTGGGGGCGTTCTTACTCGCGGGCCCATTCGGGCCGGTACTCACCAAGAGCTACAATTTTACAAGCCTGTACGAAGAGTCGCAGGGCGGAAAAGGGATCATCAGGAAACTCGTCTCGGTCTGGAAGGTAAAAAACGGCATTGCCGAGGCGCTTGATGTAGCCCTTGCTTCAAAAAAGCAGAGGCTTGCCATGAAAGGAGGATTGAATTTCATCAACGAGCGGTTTGTCGACGTAACCTTAGCAGTCCTCGATAAACGAGGGTGCAGCGTTTACAGCGAGAAAGTGCACGGGAACTTCCGTAACCCGCAGATCGAGAAGGAAAATATCTTTAAGTCAATTGCCGGATCCGTATTGAATCCGATGGAGGATGCGTGGGAATTCATCCAGGGCGGAGAGTGCACGGTATTTTACTCAGGTTCCGTAGCGCAGCCGGAGGGGCAACGCAGATTCTGAAAGTGAGTTTCTATCTGAGTTGGGCTTAAAGATGCGCTTCGCGTCGGTTCAGAGACTGTGGAGATTCAGCCGTTCATATACCGTTGCCGAAACAATTAGACACCGTAAAGTCTGTATTGGATAAAGTGGGCATGTCCGGTCTGCTCAAAGACCTTGAGCTGAAACTCAACCGGGCAGCGGAGGTGGCGACCCCAAAGGCAAAAAAACTTTTCTCACAGGCGATAACTGAGATGAGTTTTGAAGATGTAAAGAAAATATATGAAGGTCCAAAAGACGCTGC
>JAWOIY010000188.1:0-5090 GCA_046484425.1 Desulfobacterales bacterium
GTTTGGTAAGTTCCGCATGCGCCGGTTCATCCTCCACGAGCAATATGCCCAAAGGTTCGTAATCCATGTATTCAAGTCTCCTTGTCTTTGAGAGTGAAAAAAAACGTGGTTCCTTTCCCCAATACGGATTCCAGCCAGATTTTGCCGCCATGGTGTTCGATAATCCGCTTTACGATGGTCAGCCCTACACCGGTCCCATCTGCGATTTTTTTTCCGGCCGGTAGCCGTTGAAAAACCTCGAAAATCTTTTGATAATAATGTTTCTCGATACCGATACCGTTATCCCTGACAAAAAACACCTTTTGGCCGCCCTGTTCCGTTGCCCCAACATCAATCCGCGGAGAGGGATTTTCCTTTCCCATGTATTTTACGGCGTTTGACAACAGGTTTTCCACTACCTGACCCAGTCGTTCCATTTCACCATAAATCAGGGGAAGACCTTTTTCAACGTTTAATGTAATACCCCTTTCATCAATTTGAGGTTGAAGCGTTTTTTGAACTTTTTTCATGAGATCGTCAAAGGAGAACTCAATCCTTCTCTCCGGCAGCCGACCGATGCGGGAAAGATATAGCAGGTCGTTGATTAAAAGCTCCATTTTTCTGGAAGCATCGCTCATGTACTCAAGGTATCTATCGGCATTTTCATCAATCAAATTCCCAAAGTCTTCGCGCAGGGCGCCGATAAACCCTTCGATGGTCACAATGGGCGTTTTCAGATCATGGGAAACGGTATACACGAAGGTCTCAAGCTCTGTGTTTTTGTCTGCAAGTTCAGCGAGCGCCGCTTCCAACTTTTTTTCATTTTCTATCAATGCCTTTTCCGTGCGCTTCCGTTCGCTGATTTCCTGAAGCGCCTGGTCTCTGGCTTGCCGATACATTTGCATTCGTTCAAGGAGAAAATGAAGCAGCAATGAGAGGATTGCCGAGACGGAAAGGCCAAAAATGAGGACAAAAACCTTCCAGGCCATCCCGGACGGATAGGCACCGGCCTTTGGAATAAGATTCAATTTCCAGATTTTACCGGGAAACTCAATCTCCCGGAGCACTCGCAACCCCTTCTTTCCCGGATTGCTGTCACCCGGATTTTCACTCGTGTAAATCAGTCGATCCGCTTCGTAAATCCGGATCCAAAAGTCATCGAAAATGTCCTTGGCCATGCAAATATCTGCAATTCTTTTAACCTGGAATACGCCGTTCAGGTACCCCAGAGTCTTTCCGGAATGGACCAGCGGCAAGAATGTGTTGTAACCGATCCCCCCCTGTATGAGCTCCGTACAGGGGGTTACGATAATCTGATCCATGTGAATTATATTTGATTTTTCTTGCACCCGGAATTCCTGAGGTTTAAACACAGGCTTATCGATGACACCTTCCTTGCCGCTTTCCGGAAAAACCCATCGAACGACACCTTCGGGGTCAACCCAGTTTATTCCCGAAAAGCCGGGGTAGTGGGAATAAAACATTTTTGCAAATTCAAGAAAACGCCTCCGGCTGAAATCCGGCGGATCCCTTTCAACCCATCTTTCAGCCATAGATTCAAGAGTAGATAGACGAGCATTCATCATGCCCTCCAACCGAATCCGTATCTGTTCCGATGAAGTTTCCGTATGCCGGCGGACAAGTTCCAGTTCGTGTCGGTTCTGATTATGCCACAGCAATACCGAAATGCTTCCGAAAATCAAAAAGGCAAAAAGGGGGGTCAATTTTTTCAAGTCTAACATTAAATTCTTTTTCGTGTTTTTAATATTTCGTGGTTTCGTGATAAATATTTTCCCCGGATGGATCGATGAGGGTTTTTATCAAATTTCAGCAGCTTAGTCCATCATAAAATCTGTTTGGCCCATTTTGTCAAATGCTGAATATAAAAAAAGTGAGCGTGTATAATTTTCAACCTCTCACTTTTTCATTTTTTGAGAAACAAAATGGTATTTAACCCGATTCTCTTATCAGCCGGCCGCACAACATATGCAAGAAAAACGTAACTGTTTAGGTCTTTGAAACGAATCAATGTTCAAGGAGCTTCAGATAGGGTTTAAATTTTTACTGGAAGCTGTTTGAGTGGATTAGGGATCGTTATGAAAAAATCTTATAGATTCGAGGTCATGGGAACCTATTGCCTTAAACCATTTACCCTTTTCAAAAGATAAGACCAATTTTTTCATTACGAGCCGTTATCTACGAGTTCTTTCAGGAAAAATTTAAACCCTATCTGAAGCCACCAATTTTCAAAAAGCTAAACTCTTACAGAAAAACGAATTCCGGCTATTTGACTTTAATCTTAACCTGTTTTCTCTTGACCTTCTCTTCCTTGGGGAGGGTTATGGAACCATAACCATAGTATTCCTCCTTTAGTAAATATCATTTGTTTGCGTTCATCAAAAAAAGTGTGGCCTTTACCCGTTCAATTAATGTACATGAGAGGAGAACAGGTTCTTCTATCCCAAGCCTGGAAAATGGTCCTAGAAATCATACTCATATGTTTCGTCCCGGGCCGGTCTGATATCTTTCATCATTACCACCACATCAAGAGGGTTGTTTTCCCGATCCTTAACCAGGTTCGGAATCGTTGCAGCACGATAAAATCCAGCCTTCGTAAAAGCGTTTACCGCAGCAAGGTTAACGTCCGGAATCTCGACAATGAGTTTTTCAAGATCGAGCTTGAAGGCGATATCGGCAATCTCTTTGATCATTAGCTGCCCCAGGCCGACCTTTCGGTAATCGTTGTGTACGAATAGTCGTACGGTCCCCAAATGCCATTTCCAACCGAATCGACGACGATTTAAAGTGGCATCGGCAATAATGGTGCCATTTTTGAACGCCAAAATGGGCAATGTCTTGTTATAATCAAGATTTTTTGCCCATTTTTCAACAATGAGTCTGCTGGCGATATCATCACGCAAATATCGTGCGTCTTCTTTGGGAACCGATTTGAAAAACGCATACAAAGCATCCTGGTCTTCCGCCTTCATCGGCCGCAGAAGAATCTTAGTTCCATCATTTAGTTTTGCCTCTTTTTTATATGTGTTTATATCGAACATCGAAACCACCTCCTTTTCAACCCTTTAGGTATCGTGAAATGGTTCTCTCCTCTCATGTAATTTTTTTTTGAGTGATATAAAAAGGCAATCTTTAACAGCGATGCAGATTGTAGTGATCAAACAAATACTTCAGCTTCATAATTGCAGCAGGTTTCAACCCTTCAAACTGCACCCGATTCAACCGCATTTTGAAAGAATTGTTCGCGAAATCGTCATCCACCTCAAAATCGGCAACGTTTTTAAATGTCAGGTTTTCAAGGTAAAAACCGGAATCAGCCACCAATATGTCCAGCACCAGAGATGGGTGGTATCGCTCTTCACAGGGAATATAATGAAATGAAAGCCCGCCCATACTTATGGTGTCGATTCTTCCGAACCTGACCGGTTCCGACCGGTATACGGCACATGCAATCTCTCCCATACTTTTTTCTACGACACGGATATGCCTGGCGGCAGCGGGCCTGATCAACGCAAATGCGTCCTTATTAATCTGAAATCGTTCGTGTGCCCTCTGCTCAACGCTTCTCACCGTTTTTTTATCGCTCAATTCCGGCAACAGTGGTCGGCTCACGCTTGCAAGATCATGATCGAATCCGGCTGATTCGTCGGCATAATTCATAAGGCCGGGTTGAATATCCCTAACAAATTTAACAGTGTCCATTTTACCCCCCTAACACCTGCCGTTTCTCTGTGTTGAGTTGATTAACAAATTATTTTTTATCGACTTTACGGGATTTGTCCATAGGTAAGACCTTCATTTTTACTGGGGAAATCTCCTACATGGGAATTTCCCCTAATAAAATGGCCGGACACATTCTTTATCAGAGATACGTGTTAAGACCATGTAATCAATTTGGGGAGAAATTTAAAATAGTCGTCACCTGCAGGCGTGGCCCTGACCGTAAATCCATACCGGCCGGACAGTTGACAGGGCACCTGGCAGCCGTAACGATAATTCCCGTCACCGAAATGTTCAATGACGTTCATGGGGATCGTACTGATACCCTCCAGCGCATCCACGGCTTTCATGTGCCCATTATAAAGTTCTATACTGACTTCTTCGGGATTAAGTTTTCCCAGATCGATTTCAACCGTAATTTCGAAGCTGTCACCGACGCGAAACGGTCCTTTACGGGTCTGAACCGGCAGCCCGATACGGATGTCCTTCCACAGCTTCTGGAGCCGATCTTGTTGAAACGCAAGGCTGCGGGCTTCCAGGCCATTTTTTTTCAACAACGCTTTCAACCTGTGAACAATGGGATGATAAAAGCGTTGTTCATATTCTCCAACCATTCGCAAGCTGCAAAAACCCCTCATGGCCATTTTCATAGAGGCCTTCATCATTTGAATCCAGCGCTTGGGAAGTTCGCCCTCGTTCTCTTCGTAAAAGCATGGGATTACAGAATTTTCCAACACATTGTACAAGGCCTGACTCTCAGTGCTATCCTGGTATTCGGTATCGACATATTCCTCACCGCTTCCGATCCGCCATCCCCGTTCTTCGGAATAACCTTCACACCACCATCCATCAAAAATACTGACGTTGAGAACACCATTGATAGCGGCTTTCATGCCGGATGTGCCGCAGGCTTCGAAAGGTCTTCGGGGAGTGCTGAGCCAGACATCGGCGCCCTGAACCAGAGATCGCGCCATCGCCATGTCATAACCCTCGATAAATACCACGTGCTGACGAATTTCCGGCCGGCGGATAAATTCGATCAGGCGTTTGATGATTGCCTTTCCTTCCTTGTCCTGCGGGTGCGCTTTCCCGGCGAAAATGATTTGCACCGGACGGTTTTCGTTGTTGAGAATCGCCGCCAACCGCCCAGGATCCTGGAGCAGTAAATGCGCCCGTTTGTAAGAAGCAAACCTCCGGGCAAAGGCTATGGTTAACACCTCAGGATTCAAAACAGCCTCGATCTTATCGATGACGCTTTTGGGGGCATTGCGTCTTTCGTATTGTTTTTTTAACAGTCCCCGGCAGGTACGGATCAACCGGGAACGGCTCATCTCATGGGCCCGCCAGAGTTCGTCGTCGTAAATCTCGTCAAT
>JAWOIY010000189.1:0-3134 GCA_046484425.1 Desulfobacterales bacterium
TGAAGCGAATAGCAGGTATAATCGCTTCAAAATATGAGTCGATAAGAAGGCTGTAATGCATTATATATGGCAAAATACAAATTGGGCACAGTTCACATGGAACACTGATGCGCTGGTTCAACATCTTGGCCGGGCGCGACTGTGCCAGGGTGGCTTGCTGAGTAAAGTAGACGCACTGGGGTTGAAATTCAGCAGCGAAGCTCAAGCGGAAATTCTGATTGAAGAAACCGTTAAAACCGCCGCAATTGAAGGCCAGACCCTGCACAGGGATTCAGTTCGGTCTTCGGTGGCAAGGCGTCTGGGGTTGCCAACAGCCGGTTTACCGGCAGTGGATCGGACCGCAGACGGACTGGTGGATGTGTTGATGGATGCCACCGTAAATTATAACAAACCGCTGACTGCGAAAAGGTTGATGGCCTGGCAGGCCGCGCTTTTTCCTACCGGTTATTCCGGCCTCCACAAGATACGTGCCGGCCAATGGCGAGGTCCGGAAGCCATGCGGGTGGTCTCCGGCCCTGTGGGCAGGGAAAAAGTTCACTTTGAAGCGCTTCCTGCTGAACGAGTGGAAAAAGAGATCGTAGATTTCCTCCGCTGGTGGGAAGAGGGATCGAACAATATCGAAGGGCTGCTTAGGGCCGCAATCGCCCACTTCAGGTTTGTCACCATCCATCCGTTTGAAGATGGTAACGGCCGGATAGCCAGGGCCCTGACCGATATGGCTTTAGCACAGGATGAAAAGCTCGGATCGCGGTTTTACAGCCTATCGACACGGATTATGGCCGAAAGGGACGTCTATTACCAGGTGCTGGAGCGATGCCAGAAAGGAGACGGTGATATTACCGGATGGCTGGTGTGGTTTCTGGAGTGTTATGAACGGGCGGTTGAGCATTCGGAAACATTGATATCCACTGTTCTGACAAAGGCCCGTTTCTGGCAACGGCACGGACAGACCTTATTAAATGAGCGTCAGCGAAAGGTTGTCAACCGGTTGCTGGATGCCGGCCCCGGCGGTTTTGAAGGTGGTCTGACGACCCGGAAATATGTGTCCATGGCAAAGGTCAGCAGGGCAACCGCTTTTCGGGAAATATCCGCCCTGGTCGAAAGGCAGGTGTTGCGGCAGAATCCGGGCAGAGGCCGCAGCGTCAGTTATGACCTCGTATGGCCGGACACGGAATAAACCTTTATCCAATATCGAGAATCGGGCAACGGCTGTCAGGTAGATGGAATAAACACTCGATTCCTTGCCTGTCGGAGTAAAACGGAGATCCCGATCTATCGGGGCCCCGTTAAATCCGATGACCATTTAACTGGGGACGCCTTGAATCCTTGAACCCTGTATTTTTATAATAAAGAATTTGCGGGAATAGAAAATGAATTATGAAGTCAAATCAATTGAGATGAAAGACGAGTTCAAGAATTGTCCGGAATGCGGGTACAAGGACGGGTTCCACAGCATGTTCAAAAAGGACGGCGATACTACCAAATGGCTTTTTATCTGCCCGAACTGTCACAGCATCTTCGATATCGGTTTTACAGTATAGCTGAATAAATAAACGTCTGTGTCTGTTCAAGTTTTCATCAGAGCGTAAGGCACGTTCTGAACGAACGTTATATATTAAGATAACAAAAGGTTATACCCCCCCCAGCATGGCAAAGAAAAAAGTAGGAATACCACTTAAATGTAGGAATAAATATGGGAATAACGCGATCCAAATAGCGCTAAAATTCATCCATCTGCTTGGTGAAGCTCCGCATTACCAAGGCTTGGTCAAGATACATCGGTGAAAAAATCTGGCATGAAAGCCAGAAATCCCGCAAATTGAAAGATGGATCTTTGGAATTGACTTTCCAGGTGGCCGGACTGGATGAAATCAAGCAATGGGTCATGGGTTTAGGTCCCGAGGCTTTTGTTGAAGAACCGAAGAAGCTGAGAGATATGGTCAAGGCCGACATGAAAAAAGCCTTGTTTCAATATGAAGGGATAAAGCCTGCATATCAGGAACCTGCCATTCTGGAAAACCGGGTGGATTACGTCGGATGATCATAATGCAGTTGCCACCATCATTAATTATATTTAAATCAATAGGTTAAAATCTATTTTTAGTGGAATTATCATTGTTGATAAATGATTTTTCTGCATAAATTCAATTAGTTGAGTGGAAATTGCTCAAAATACACTATATATTGTATTTTTTTTAGGAAATTGTCCAATATAATGTTGTTCTTCTTGACAATGGCTGCATTTTTATTTAGAAATTTATAAGCTCCTTTCTTATTGCTATATTTAAGCTCACTGATAAAATAACCGAATTCGTTTGTTTAACAATCTCTCCAGGAAAAGTCATGGAACAAATACAAGTATTTAAAAATACAGACATTAAGATAAACCCAGTTTTTGCGCGGCACGAAACCTTTCATCCCCGTTATGGTTGGTTTAAAAAAGGGTATGACAAAAATGAGGTGTTTTATGAAGATAAAGGAAAAGCTCGGGTTGTTTTAGGTGTTGGTCGAAATATGGTAATTGCAATCAGGTATTGGTGCCTAGCGTTTAAGATACTAAATAAAGACAACGAAAATAGGCTCAATTCGTATGAACCATCACAATTTGGCACCAAGTTGCTAAGTGATTCGGGTTGGGATCCTTATATAGAAGACCCAGCTACTTTATGGCTGTTACATTGGAATTTATTTAGGCCACCATGCTACGCAACTTCATGGTATTTTGTTTTTAATGAATTTAACCGGATATCATTTACACCAGATGACATCTTGCATTCATTAAAAGAATACATAAAACGTGCTTATCCAGCCAATAACACAAAGAAATCTTCTCTAAAAAGAGATATTAACTGCATACTTCGTATGTATGTCGAAAAAAATCCTTCGAAATTTAAGAATGAAGACACTATTGATTGCCCATTTGCTGAATTGGGCCTTATCACAGCTTATTGTCAGCCCCGGAGTAAAAATGTCATAAATTCCCCGGATTAAAAATGCCATATAAAACCGGGCCAGTCGGGGCGGAAGATAACCCCGACTGGCCCTTAGATTATTTTTTCAATACTTCTTTCATACGATAGCTCGGCCCCTCGATAACAGTCACCTCGGTGTGGTGAAGCAACCGGTCCAACAAC
>JAWOIY010000028.1:0-4266 GCA_046484425.1 Desulfobacterales bacterium
AAGCTTTTGGGTTTGTCGGTTGTCCTTATGGTATTGATCTTAATGCTGAATCGTGATCTTTATCTTTTTTTTCGGGTTAAACGCGGCTTGAGTTTCGCTGTAAAGGCAATTCCCTGGCACTGGCTTTATTTTTTTTACAGCGGATTGGCTTTTTCCATTGGTTTTGCTAAATTTCAGGTTAAAAGATTTGGAACCAGGTAGATCGGGTTGTAAATACGGTGAAGTATCTATAACTTGGCTCATTTTGCCCTATAAAATTTAGTGCTTCTCCGTAATACGGGATCTTTGATGGGCCGAGCCTGTCCAGCATGGCGGGAGTTATAGGCAAGATGGCTCTACCTTGGAGTGTTAGGTCAAAAAATACAAATTCCAAGCACCAAATAACAAATAAATCTCAAATTCAAATACTCAATGACCAAAACTTTCCAAGACGACATTGTTTGGATATTTGGAATTTCAGTAAGTCAATGAACATAAAGTAAAGCGAATCCCCTCTGGGGATAACCAAGGCCTGACGCTTCACCGTAAAACGGGATCTTTGATGGGCCAGGATGCTTTACTTATGAATTAAAACACTAAGGTGTTAGTATACTATGAACGATACACCCATTGTCGTCTTGGGAGCAGGGCCCGCAGGTCTTGCCGCGGCATATGAGCTTTCCGGGAAAGGCATTCATCCGGTTGTATTAGAGAAGGGGGATAAGGTCGGCGGGATCGCACGCACCGAGACTTACCTGGGCTACCATTTCGACATCGGCGGCCACAGGTTTTTCACAAAAGTGGAAAGGATCAACCGGCTCTGGCACGAAATGATGGGCGACGATTTTCTCAAGGTTCCCCGAATTTCTCGAATCTATTACAAAGGACGCTTTTATGATTATCCGCTTCGGGTCTTCAACACCTTTTTCAACCTTGGCCTTTTGGAAAGCCTGTTGATTCTGACAAGCTATTTTAAGACACAACTCCTGCCGCACACCGAAGAAGTGAACTTCGAACAGTGGGTGTCCAACCGTTTCGGCAATCGACTTTTCACCACTTTTTTTAAAACCTACACGGAAAAGGTGTGGGGCATCCCCTGTTACCAGATCAGTTCGGAGTGGGCCGCTCAACGCATCAAAGGATTGTCACTTGTGGCGGCCCTGTCCAATTCACTTCTTGGAACTCAAAATGCAAAAAGCCTGATCAGCACCTTTAATTACCCGTTAAAGGGACCGGGAATGATGTGGCAGCGTTTTCGGGAAGCGATCGAGGCGAACGGCGGCGAGGTGAGGCTGGATTCGGAAGCGGTTTGTTTGCGGCATGACAATGGCCGCATTGTAAGTGTCCTCTACAAAAGAAACGGCGAAACAGCGGAAATTCCCAGTGAACATGTCATATCCAGCATTCCCATAACCCGGCTCGCCGACATGCTTGACCCGGGTCCGCCGGACAACGTACTCGAGGCTGCAAAAAAGCTCTCTTACAGGGCATTTATCATCGTTATGCTGATTCTTGACAAAAAGGATCTTTTCCCGGACCAGTGGATTTATATTCACAGTCCGGAAGTCAAGGTGGGCAGGATTCAAAACTTCAAAAACTGGAGTGGCGCCATGGTTCCGGATTCGGAAAAAACCAGTATCGGCATGGAATATTTCTGTAATGTGGGAGATGAAACCTGGAAAAAACCGGATACGGAACTTGCGGATATGGCTGCTCGAGAATTGGCGGAGCTGGGACTGGCCGAGGCCGGAGACGTTACGGATAACCTGGTGGTACGCCAGCCTTATGCCTATCCGGTATATGACCGGGATTATGACCGTCACCTGAGAGTGGTCCGAGATTATCTCGAAACCATCGACAATCTTCAAACCGTCGGCAGGAATGGAATGCATCGATACAACAACATGGACCATTCCATGCAAACAGGGATCATGGCGGCACAGAACGTGATGGGCGCAAATTACGATTTGTGGCGGATAAACGAGGAGAACGAGTATATTGAAGAGGACAAGGAAAAACAAAAATGGCGAATTTTAGTTAAAAATACGCTGGTGCCCGCATTCAACAGGATGGACAAGCTGGCATTTGCCACGGCGCTCGGGTCCGTTGCCGGGTTGCTTTTTTTTATTGCCACTGCCTGGACGTTAATAAAAGGCGACGGTGTGTTGGATCCTTACATATTGCTGTTTTCACAGTATTTCATCGGCTACACGTTGACGTTGAAAGGTGCTTTTATCGCATTTGGTTACAGCTTTACATGGGGATTTTTAGCGGGATGGCTCTTTGCGTATCTTAGAAATCTTTTGTTTGCCTCTTACATCTATTGGATAAAGCGGAAATCTGAAGTTTTGACACTGTTTGATTTCTTCGATCATTTTTAATTCGGGCGGGTAAATCCGGACTATGGAAACGAAAAAAAAAGACAACAATAACGGCAAAAGGCAGGAAAAGCTGTTTGAAAGCGTGCTCCGGCTGAACGCCAAAATCATGGGGCTGGTTTTCGGCCTGGTATGCGGGTTGATATTGTTCGTTGCAACCAACTGGCTCGTTATCAAAGGCGGGCATCCCATAGGGCCTCACCTGGAACTTTTGAACCAGTATTTTATCGGTTACAGGGTTTCGTTCTGGGGCAGCCTTATCGGGTTTGCCTATGGTTTTGCGGTGGGAACCTTGAGCGGATCCCTGATCGGGTGGATATACAACACCATTGTGAAGTTCAGGAATTAAAAGAACGCAGTGATTGATAAGCGATGGTTATACCTTTCGGAAATTCTACAATTTGTTGAAATTAAGGAATTTTTAACAGATTATCGCAAGATGAACCTCATGGAAATGAAGGAAAAAAAACCGTTTTTTTCAATTATCGTTCCCACGTACAATCGTCCGAGGCAAATCGTTTCATGCCTTGAAGCACTGTCACGTGTCAATTATCCGCGTGCCCGGTTCGAGGTGATCGTGGTGGATGACGGTAGCCGAATCCCTGCCCGGACCGTTGTTTCTTCTTTTTTCGACAAGATGAATTTGACGGTCATTACCCAGAAAAACGCCGGTCCATCGAAGGCGCGCAATGCCGGTGCCGAACGGGCCAAGGGAGATTTTTTGGCGTTCACCGACGACGACTGTATGCCTGCACCCGATTGGCTCCTGACTTTGTCGAACCGTTTCAAAATATCGCCGGAGTGTGCCGTCGCCGGCCCTTCCGTGAACGCACTGGAAGAGAATATATATGACACCGCCAGCCAGATGCTGATCGAATACCTGCATGGCTACTATAACCGGGATCCCGAGCAGGCACGTTTTATTACGTCCAACAACCTGTCTTTACCGGCAAAACAATTTAAAGCCGTGGGTGGTTTCGATACTAATTTTTCGAATGCAGGCGGAGAGGACCGGGAATTTTGCGAGCATTTGCGGCACAATGGTTGCCGAATCATTTATGCACCTGAAGTGGTTGTTCACCATTCTCACGGGTTGACATTGTCATCATTTTGGCGGCAACATTTCAATTATGGATTGGGTGCATTTGTTTTCCGTCAAAAATGCTTTCAAAACCGAAGACAGCTTGTCCGGATGGAATCCACAACCTTTTATCTGAAATTGCTTTCGTATTCACACACATACAATGTGAAGCACTCCCGCTCTCGGCTCACCGCCCTGTTGTTTCTTTCACAGGCGGCAAATGCCTTGGGATATTTCACGAGTCGGATGTGAGATTGTGTTCAGTATCACTATTGTCCAAAAACGATCTTTTAAATAGCTGTAAGTTGTCATCCCTAAAGGATTTATGGATCGTAACTTCTTTGGAAACCTGGAATGATGGAATGCTGGAATAGTGGGTTTTTTAAAGGAACCATTATTCCATTATTCCAATATTCCATTATTCCGGAATCTTTTGAGCAGGATGTGATGGCCTGAATCGTCAAGATTCGACGATCTAAAAGTATTTTGGACACCAATGAGGCGGAATATATTCAGATTGTCGATTTTAGCTTTTCTTGAAGAACCTGATGTAAGTGAAGGGGCGGAGCTATATATTCAGTACAGTCCTGAGCGGGATCTGCCTTGAAAAAGAAATTAAATTATTGATCTGTAATTCAGGTTTTGCATCTAAAATTAAATCAGAAATTTTATCACGAAAGCACGAAATTTATAAAACACGAAAAAGAACAATTTTTATTTCGTGATTGTTTTTAAATTTTTGTGACAAAAAGAACAAAATTGGTAACTAAAGAAATTGTTTGACGGAAGCGAGCGATTGGAACGAATCCTGAAACGGGTGACCATGCC
>JAWOIY010000051.1:0-4452 GCA_046484425.1 Desulfobacterales bacterium
GAACTGGTAGAGAGAAATCAATCGGTTTCCGATATTCAGGCAACTTTCAATAGCCAGTTGCAAATACCTTTCGGAACTGGCTTGGTAAAGATCTTCTTGGATAAAGATTTCTTTTTCCAGTTTTCGGGCATTTGATAAGTGCAGATAGTATTTATTCAGACGTTTCAAATGCTCTGTGATACGATCATCCATTATACCCGATACCTTTCAGAAAAGTACGGTCGAAGCTGTCCCTGAAATATTTAAAATCCAGATAATTTTTTATAACCTGATCGCGAAAATCAACAAGTTCCGCTTTGCGTTTGCAATAAAGAAGGTTGCCGGTTTTTAAAACCTCAAAGCAGAAACGAAATGACGCACCGTTCAAAATCATCAGATCAATTTCGTCGGTATGGAATACGGTATTAAAAATCCCGATCAGCTCGAGATGCTTATCAAATCGCTGTCTTCTTGTGAGCCCAAAAGATAACAAGATTGCGAAATCAAGATCGCTTAAGGGTTTAAGTTCATGGGTTGCAGCGCTGCCCAATGAATAAAGCGCCATGACTTCGGGATGCGTTTTTACAGACTGTATGGCTTCAGGAAGTTTTTCCAGAACATTATCCGGCAATTTTATTCCATCACGTATCATGTTGGACCGCATTCTTGAAAATACTCATCCAATGTACCCATCTCCTTCATTTCTTCAACCCGATATATCAAACAGAATATCCATAAGTATTTTTTTCAATGATCCTATTATCAGTTTCAGGCATTTCCTATCATCAGTTTTGGCTCATATTCACATGTGAAAAGAGATTGAAGGGGAAAATTTTTGGAAGCATTGAGAATTTCAATGCCCACAATTTTTCCATCTTCGGTAGGATCAAGAGTAACAGCTTCGGAAACCTCGATAACCCCGGCAGGAATTTCTTCGGAAAGCCGCAAATAAGCAGCATCTACCTCTTGGTCATAATAAATTTTCACTATTTACCCCCCCCTTTTTAAGCGGATACGCCGTAATCACAACAATTTTACCGCTTTCACAGGATAAAACAACCTTTATCGGGTATCCGTATTGCGAAAAAATTGTTTCACTGATGATTTCATGCTTGCCTTCCATAAAAACCAGTCCTGGATTGCGATGCTCAATAATGGACGAGACATCCTCTTCGGACAGATTGTAAAGTTTCATCCGCCTTCTCGCATGTCGGCTATATTGTATATGTTTATTCAAAAACATCGGCGGGCAAATCAAACTTCTCTATCAGATCGTTGAGAGCATATGGCAAAATAAACGTCTTTTTACCATTCTTAATTCCAACGGCTTAGGCATAGTTTATTTCGGCGGTGGATTGCTGGAGATTATCACTGGAAACAGACGATAATGATTTCTTTATAGATATCTTCATACTTATAGAAGACTGTTTGGTTTCCAATTCATTATACATCCTCCAATGCTTACCATGCGCTGGATCAAAAATTGTATCAATCGCATCGTTTTCTACCGCAGTCAAAACATATTCCTTTATAGAATTAGCTAGTGTCCATCCACGGGAATAACTTCTTGGAATAAATAAAAAAAAGCGCATTTTATAGTAGACATAACTTTCTTATGATAGTATAAGTAAAAGTACAACCAATTAAAAATACTATCAAATTTGAGAAAGGAGCCACTACAAAATGCGCAAAAACTGCGAAAAACAGATACCGCTGATGCCGCCTAAAATTGACCACCCTCAAGCCGAGGAACTGAACGCCATAAGCTGCATTCTTGACAAGAATCCTATCATTTATGACCTGGCCATGCAAGATCTTTCCTGCAGCGTTAAAAAATCCAAGGCCGGTGCCAAAGGGATGACCGCTGAGCAAGTCGTGCGGGCTGCTATTGTCAAGCAAATGTTCGAGTTCAGCTATAAGGATCTGGCCTTTCATCTGATTGACTCCGTAAGTCTGAGAAGATTTTGTTTTATCGGTATCGCTGATAAAGGATTCAAGAAATCCGTGCTATGTAAAAACATCAAAGCCATTTCACCCAAAACCTGGGAGGCCATCAACCGTCGCCTTGTTCTTTTTGCAAAAGACGAAGGTATTGAAAAAGGCCGCGAGGTTCGTATCGATTGCACCGTGGTTGAATCCAACATTCATGCCCCTTTCGATTCCACGTTGTTGTGGGATTCTGTCAGGGTATTAGCGCGAACATTGAAAAAAGCAAAAGATTTCTTTCCCCGATCAGGTATCCGTTTCCAAGATCACACGCGCCGGGCAAAACGCCGCATGCTGAACATCCAGTATGCCAGGAATAAAAAGCAACGCAAATCGCACTATCTTGATTTACTCAAAGTTACTCGCAGTACTGTAGCGTATGCGAATAATGCCATTGAGCTTTTACAATACAGTCATAATGTGGTAGCCATGATGCTCTCTCTCGACCTCAAACAGACTGTATGCTTGACCCTTCGTGTCATTGACCAGACCGAAAAAAGAATACTTCATGGCCTGACAGTACCAGCATCTGAAAAAATTGTTTCGATCTTTGAGTCCCATACAGACATCATTGTGAAAGATCGTCGGGACACGTTTTTTGGTCATAAAGTCTGCCTTACCGGTGGTCGTTCAAACCTCATCATTGATTGCACCATTGAAGACGGCAATCCTGCCGACACCGAATTGGTAGAAAAAACTTTGAATCGGCAAAATGAGATTTATGGCCGCTACCCGCTCAAGGCCGCCCTTGACGGTGGTTTTGCCTCAAAGGCTAACCTTGCAATCGCCAAGGGGATGGAAATCAAAGATGTCTGCTTTGCCAAAAAACGTGGTCTTCACGTTGAAGACATGTGTCGCAGCCAGTGGGTTTACAACCGGCTGCGGCGTTTTCGCGCCGGCATCGAGGCCGGCATATCATGGATCAAAAGATGCTTTGGTTTTGCACGATGCACCTGGAAAGGGTTGCGTTCCTTTAAAAGTTATGTCTGGGCATCGATTGTATCCGCAAATCTTTTGACCATATCCAGAAAACAACTGGCATAGTAGTCTTAAAAAAACTACTGTAGCCCCTAAACAAACAGGAGTACTGTTTTCAGAAGAAGCCTTTAATGAGCAAATGCTCATTAAATAGACGATAACGGCCCGTGGTTCAGAGTAAAACTGCTCAGCGCTTACTTTTTTAATTTTTCATAAGGCAAAATATACCGATTTATGGATGGGCACTAATTAAATTATTTAAAATTTTCTTTCCAAATCCGGTTAGATTTAATGCAAAGGAAATGCCAGAAAGGAGGAAAACTGCTTCTATTTTCTAAGACAAGAAATAAGTATGAAATATTAAGTGGTTACAGGTCAATTTACAGACATAAACCCACCTGTCCCGGGTTCTATTTTTTTAAAGAAACAGAATTTTTATGTAAAACAGGTAACAATTATTGGGAAATTATGTATTTTACTTCATAATAAAAATATATTGGAAAGAAATCACCTTAATGATAAAGTTATTTTCCCTTTGTAAGATTCAAAATCAGGGAGGAGGTCAAATTATGGGCCGTTTTAAGATTGTGCTTCTTATGTTTCTTCTTGGCTTCATGACGATAATCGGTTGCGCCTCAGATGAAGAAAAAAAAGCCGCTTTTGTTGACAAGGGAAAAGCCTATTTTAAAAAAGGTGAATATAAAAGTGCGGAACTCGAGTTCAAACATGCCATTCAGATCGATCCCAAATACACTGAGGCTTATGTAAAACTGGGTGAAACCCAGCTCAAGCTCGGGAATTCTAAAGGGGCTTTTGACGCATATTCCATGGTTGCGCGGCTTGATCCGGACAATACCGAAGCTCAGCTCAAACTGGCCACTTTCTATTTGCTGGGGAATAAGTTAGCAGAATCCCGTACAAAAGTTGATGCAATTCTTGTCAAAGAGCCGAACAACATCGAAGCGTTATTTTTGCTTTCGGGAATCATGGAGCAGGAAAAAAACCTGGATGAATCTGAAAAAACTTTAAAAAATATTCTGAAACTTGACAACAATCAATCCCGCGTCTATATCGGGCTGTCCCGACTGATGACCCGCCAAGGAAAAACCGCAGAAGCCGAAAGAATTCTCAAACAAGGGGTGACCCAAAGGCCCGATGACATAAACCTACATCTTGCCCTTTTCAGATTTTATATCCAAAACAACGCTTATGATCTGGCTGAGGCGGAAATCGAGAAAACCATCGACCTGAATCCTAAAAATGCAGATCTGCATATTGATCTTGGCAATTTCTATTTCAGCCAAAAAAATATGGCAAAAGCGGAAACAGCCTATCAGGAAGCCATTAAGATCGACCTGAATACCATAAAACCCTACATAGTGATTGCCAGGTTTTACGATGCTACCGGCAACAAGGCCGAGACATTATCCATGTATCAAAAGGCCCTTGACCTTCAGCCCAAAGATATCCGAATAATGGATGCCATCGCAAGGTTTCATGTCAAAAACA
>JAWOIY010000088.1:0-19157 GCA_046484425.1 Desulfobacterales bacterium
CAAACTTGTAAAAAGTCTTTTGTGAGCGACATTTGAGCATTTGGGGAATCAGCGTTTCAAGCGGTGAAGCGTTAAAAATTTCAAGCTGTTTGAGGCGCTTGCGCCGAGTTCTTGAAATTTAGCGGAACCGATGGAAGCGCCCCCAAATGGTCACGGAGCGAGCAATATTGACTTTTTACGAAACCATCAAACATAGAATAAAAAACCAAGCTATAAATACGGCTGGTTTTTATTTAAAATACAGTATTGGCTCTATTCACACATATACCTGCCATGGATACTATTATTGCTGCACGTTTCACGACTGTGGGCAACAGTATTGGCAGCGAATATTACCGGCGCATTCTTATTCGCGGTGCTGGTTGCCAAAACAGACCTTTTCCCATCAAGTATCGAGCAAATTCTCTTTGAAATTTCCCATAAAGTTTTTGCCGGAAGTTTCTGGCAAACCTTCTTCAGCGCTGTTTTTGCAGGATGGCTGATTGCTCTTATGGTATGGTTGCTTCCCTTCGCCGAAACCGCCCGGGTCACGGTCATCGTTATCATAACGTATATAGTGGGATTGGGAGGTTTCGCCCATATCATCGCCGGATCGGTGAACGCATTTTATGCGCTGGTGGTTGGAAACGTTTCAATCACCGATGTCGGAATCAAATTTATTGCCCCGACGCTTTTGGGCAATACTATCGGCGGAGTGACATTCGTGTCAATTATCAATTACGCCCAGGTCAGAACCGATAAAACCAAATCCAACACCGGATAATCAATGCCATGGTCTCGCATAGGGCTGCGACGTGGTCTTCAGGTTCGCAAACATTTATTTGGCGGCTGAGTACCATTTTTATCAGATCCCTCCGCAGCCAAACCAGCGGAGCACCCATCACCAATTTTGCCGTGGATCAGCGGCAAGGTCTTGGTCTCCGATACCGCAATGTGTTGGCACCGGGCATTCTCGTCCGAATTAACCAGTAAAATTCATGTAGTCCAACAGCGCCGCTTCAATTTTTTCCCAGCCTGTACCATCGACAACGGCCTCAGATTTGTTTTCATAAAAATCATGGTCTTGATAGAGTTCATTAATTTCCGGGCTCTCGGCCTTCAATGACTCCCAGACAGATTCAGGCTCACCTGAGCCACTCAAGGCTTTAATGGCATCAACGACCGCCACCTTTCCGTCGGGGGTAAATCGAATATGGTCATTGTCGAGTTTTATGGTAACTTGATGTTTCATTGCCCTCCCCTTTTATGAGATTTTGATCTATTGAATATAAACGGTCTTAATATTGACAAACTCTTTTAGACCGTAATGGGAGAGTTCTCTCCCATAGCCGCTTTCCTTGACACCGCCGAAAGGAAGACGCGGATCCGATTTGACGAAAGCGTTTACGAAACAGTTTCCGGCTTCCAAATGGTCTGCGGCGATATGTTCGCCACGTTCAATATTACGGGTAAACACGGCAGCACCTAGACCGAAGAAGGAATCATTGGCCACCCGGATAGCTTCCTTTTCATTTTTAACCGGAATGACTGTGGCAACAGGCCCGAAAATCTCCTCTTCATAGGCAGGCATCCCTTTCCCAATGTCTCCGAGTACAGTAGCGGGGTAAAACACACCCGGGCCTTTGGGTATTTCACCACCCAATAGACAGACAGCGCCTTTGGTGATGCTTTGGGCAACCTGTCGATGCAGATCGTCGCGAAGATCGAAGCGGGCCTGGGGTCCGATTTCAACTGATTCATCGAGGGGATCTCCCATTCTTTTGGCCCGCATTTGCGCAACAAGCATCTGTTCAAACTGTCGGCGCACCGCTTCAACGACCACAAAGCGTTTAGCGGCAATACAGCTTTGACCGGAATTCAAAAGTCTGCTGGTTACACAGGTTTCAACGGTTTTATCCAGATCGGCGTCTTCCAGTATAAGGTAAGGATCACTGCCGCCGAGCTCCAGCAGCGTTTTTTTAAGCATCTTACCGGATGTGGCGGCCACTGACCGGCCGGCGGCCTTGCTGCCGGTCAGGGTTACGGCGGTAATTGTGGGGTGTTCGATGAGATCCTCTACCCGTTGGCTTGAAATCAAAAAATTTTGAAACAGGCCTTCCGGAAACCCTGCCTTTTTGAAAATATCCTCGATGGCCACCGCACATCCCGGTACATTGGACGCATGCTTTAAGATCACCCCGTTGCCCGCCATTAATCCCGGAGCGGCATGCCGAAACACCTGCCAGAATGGATAATTCCACGGCATAACGGCCAGTATGACACCCAGCGGATTAAAGGTCACATAACTCTTACGAGCGTCGGTTTTGATAATTTCCGGTTGCAGCATTTTTTCAGCATGATCGGCATAGTATTCGCAGACCCATGCACATTTTTCGATTTCGGCCCGTCCTTGCGCTATCGGCTTTCCCATCTCCAAGGCCATGGTTCGGGCGTATTCGCCTTGATTTTCAATAAGAATCCGGGAAGCCCTTCTTATCAAATCCGCCCGCTCGGAAAAACTCGTCCGGCACCATGTTCGAAAGGTCTGCCGAGCTTTTTCCAGTCGCTGCATGATTTCGTCGGGAGGCGTCTCCTCATATTTCTCGAGCGTTTCTCCGGTTGTGGGATTAATTGCTGTTATCATTGTACATTCTCCCTGTTCAATCACAACATTTATGATAAATATTCATCTAGATGCTAAACTAATCCTCAAACATTCATGTTTACTTTCTTTTTTGCGGGTTATGTCGTGCATTCCGGATATTGAACGAAATTATTTTCAATATCAATCGGTTGCAACCGTTGAACCTTGAACGCGGTAATCTTCGGCGTAAACATTATGTCTATTTAATTATGGCCTCAGTTAGTAAGTAAACAATGAGTTCCTCCACAATTGGAATAGGGTGAGAAATGTATTTTAGCATGTGTAACGCTGTAGTAGGTTAAGAGCTTGAATGCCGGTTTCGATATTCGCTGAATTCTGGGAAGTGGCGATGGCAAAGCTGGTTCAGAAAGCACCGTCGTATGCAAGATAAAAAAAACCCCGGCCAATTAAAGAGTCTTGGGTATTAATCGCATAATACACCTGATAGAGTGGGCGATTGAATTACCGCCCTTTTGGTATTAATTCCATTAGCCAGGACAAAAAAGACCGATTTGAAACGAACATAATGACTTTTAATACAAAAAATACAGTCGATCCCTTATTGAAATTCCGAAGCACTGGCTTAGTATGATTTAGTAATCTAAACGTTTTAAACAAACAGAAGGAGAAACCGACATGCCTCTATTTATCATTTTAACCCGACTGTCGGCCGATGCAATTCAGTCACCCAAAACGTTGGAGGACCTGGAAAAAAGGGTTATGGATCAGATCCGATCGGAATGCCCTCAAGTCGAATGGATGCACAATTTTGCGGTCTTGGGTCCCTATGATTATTTGGACGTGTTTCGCGCACCGGATATTGATACGGCATTTAAAGTATCCACTATCATTCGTTCGTTTGGACATGCCCACACGGAAGTATGGGGTGCCAAAGAGTGGGCTGCCTATAAAGAACTAATCCGGCAGTTGTCGACTTCAACATAGGCACTGAACCGGAAAATAGGCTATTTTCCCGGATTCATTTCGTCATGGGTCGCATTAACACTACTCGGCCTTAACCGGCGGCTTTTGAGGCGGTTTGCGATCAGGATCTTTGGGCGGCGGCTCTTTGACCGGTGGTTTTTCAGGTTTGTCCGGTGGTTCTTTGACCGGCGGCCTCGCCGGGGGCGGCGGAGGTTCCGGCGGATCTTCGGGCTCCTTGACCGGCGGTTTTTTCGGCCGGTTGGGCGGCTCCTCTATCGTGGGTTTATCCTGGTGTCTGATTTCATTTGCCGAATCGTTTTTTATTTCAAATTCAAACATTTTGACTCTTTTCTTTATTGTCCAAGTGTTTATGGGTTTGATGTTGAGGATGTCACGGACTATTTGACCACTTCTTTTACATTTTCTCCTGGATATGGTCTTTGTTTATTACAATTAGTTCAGAATTGTTATTCCGTAAATAAAGTCAATCCTGTATAGCGGAAAAAGAATTGCCGTATTTTGAACTTAACATTTTGATTTGGAAAAAGGAGGATTCGCAATGAGTAAAATCGCTGTCATCATCACCGACTTGTTTGAAGATTCGGAATATACCGAGCCGGCCGAGGCATTCAAAAAGGCCGGACACGAATTGATTCATGTGGGATTGGAAGAAGGGAAAACGGTAAAAGGCAAAAAGGAGGAAACGCCCGTCAAGATTGACGAGGCCGTGAAAAACGTATCAGTAGCAGATTTTGATGCACTTTTGATTCCAGGTGGCTACTCTCCCGACAAGATAAGGGTTGATCAGGATGCCGTGCAATTCACCAAGGAATTCGTCCAGAGCGGCAAGCCGGTTTTTTTAATATGCCATGCCGCCCAGCTCTTAATAACTGCTGACGTGCTCAGGGGACGGAAAGTCACGGGATATACATCCATCGTTCAAGACATCAAGAACGCCGGCGCCGAATATTTCGACCAGGAAGTGGTCGAGGACGGAAACCTGATTTCCAGCCGCCACCCGGGAGATTTACCAAAATTCATAGAAACTTCGCTGAAAAAGTTGCAATAGACGAATCTTTGCAACTCGATATATTATCATCATAGACACCCATACGGCATACCAGATAAAATGAACCGGAATACACCCTTGAACCTATTTACCTTATTTTCTCCGTCCGATAAGTTTTTTTTTACTATCCGGGTCGGAAAAAACAGCCGATGATCCAAGTCCGGCTTTATCCCCGGAATAAAACCATGCCTGCATAGGGAGAATAAGATGCTGATAGTTGAGGATTTGCGTGTCGAACTCGGTGACAAAGAGGTACTCAAACACATTGATTTGGAGATACCCAAAGGAGAAACTCATATCCTTTTCGGTCCCAATGGCTCCGGCAAAACGTCACTTTTGATGACGATAATGGGGTATCCGCAGTTTTTTCCTCCTCCATATGCAATCGGTATTCGGTTCTTGTCTCAAGCGCTTTAGTGCAGACATCATGAATGCCGGATAGTGTGAAAAGATATCTGCAAATACACAATAGACCCTATTTACCGGAGCGTTCCATTAATCGTATTTTAACCCAAAAACGGCAATATTTACAATGGAATTTAAAAACTTAAAACTCAATATTCTTCATCGTCTGGGAAAAGAATGGATTCAGTCAAATACATTGAAAACATTCAAAAAGAGTCACATTTTTGACGAATTTTCCGATATTCCCGCAAATAACATCGAAGATGCAATTAATGCGCTGAAAGATGCTGACTTCCTGGAGACGAACACCGGCAATAACCGTATTAAATTGACTCAAAAAGGATTGGCGAAAATTGAATCCCGGCTCGATCCGCCGAAACTAAGATGAGGCAACATCTGCATTTGTAAAAAGTTTCCTGATTTAAAACACACCAGCGCTTTCAACGCTGTCTTATATCGAATAAAAAATCGCCGGTATGTTCGGCCTGAATCAAATATCGGATTTCACGGCCCAGGTACTGGCCGGGTAGAGACGCTGGAGCGTAATCCATTCTTCTTTTAACTCATCCAATTCATGAGAATCGAGGTACCGGCCGACGCCTTTATAATACAGCGCCTCGGGTGCAAAACTGCTCCGAGGGTATGTCGACAGAACCTTTTCGAAGTTAGGCAGGGCATCTTTGTATTTTTTGCGGCGAAGAAAGTAGTGCCCCCGAGCAAGGATCAACATGGCGGCTGTTTCCGAGGGAGGCAGCCAGCCTTCAACCTTGTAGATGACGTGTTCCTCCCCGTCCAGAACATTTAAATTCGGTGTCCATACTGCAAGATATCTATCGGCGAGGTCGGAAACTTCTTCGATATTGACTGAACGGGTATAAAATATGTATTAAGTACGTTCGCCACCGTTAAATCAGGGTACGTCACGGCACCCAATTTGGCGCAGCCGCCTCAGCCGTCTTTAAAAAAATCCAACAGCATGGGTTTTCTATTTTTTTGACTGCGCTCCAGTCCGGTCTCATAGCTGTTTATCCAATTGACTTTTCCTTGATTTTTTTCCATTTTGCATTTCTCCTGTCTTTGTTTAGGGGTTGGCTGATACGTGTACAAATAGTTGACATTATATAGAATACTTGAGCGTCCGATTCCAAATTTATATCGATATATCAACCTATTTCAAAATTATCGCCTCGTAAATAACGTCAATGCCGTATGACGCAGGAAGAACTACCGCATTTTGAACCTTTTCGTCGCTGATGTCGCGGTATTTTCAGAAAGTCTGTTTCAGAATTTCACCGTTAAATTCAAAAGACAGGTGGATTTTTTAGCGGTAATTATGAAGCGGATCAATCATGCTCGACATGGTTCGAAACGAACCGAACCGATCTGATCAATAAATACGTGTTTCAGTTATATCCCTTGGCTGTGGTTTTTCGCCTCATTTAAAAATACAGCCGGTTTTTATTAAAAGTACAGTATCGGCTCTATTCACACGCTTACCTGTCATTAGTATTTTATAAAAAATTCATAACCATTTTTTGAGTCATTCTTCCATCGTAAAGGCTTATTTTGTGAATCAATTCTCTATAACGAGGTATTAAAATGATTTATATCGGCTATTTTTCATTCGATGAATTGGGAGCGGAAAACGAAGCCCGCCACGGATATTTCTCATGCGTGGCGGAAGCGGAGGATGTCGACGAAGCGGTCAATAAGTTTAAGTATCTCATCATGTCTCTGAATTCTCGGAACGAATCAAATAATATGTTCCGTAATATTGCTGCGGTATATATAGAGGACATCATCGAAATCCAACATATACCGGAAAAAGCGTTCGTTACACGAATTCAATCCTCATCCGGAGAATTTCCTAAATCCGTCACCAAAAGCCTCCCTCACGGTATCGAACCCGGCGTCAATGCCTATGGCTGGATCCCGGATGTCGAGAAAACCGAATCCAATGAAAACCAAGAGGAATATAAAACAAGCAAACCTTTTATAAGATTTTGATAATGCAGCAATTTTGTTATTCAAAACAAAGGAGGAAACACCATGAATAAGAAAAACATTGATATCCTGTTCGGAATTCTAATTTTTATGACTGTTTGTTTTATTTTATCTGCTGCCCCATGGACCTTTGCGGGGGGCGGAGACAAAATTACCAAAGCGGTTGCCGTACTATACCCTACCCAGGGAAATAATGCCGGCGGAATCGTCACTTTTACAAAGGTGGGGAAAGGCATCAGAGTTGAAGCTGAAATCGAAGGTCTCAGTAAGGGTAAACACGGTTTTCATATTCATGAATTCGGAGATTGCAGTGCTTCGGACGGAAAATCCGCAGGCGGGCATTATAATCCTACCGGTCAGCCCCATGCCGGCCCCGATCAGAAAAAAAGGCATATAGGAGATTTGGGCAATATCGAAGCGGATAATTCCGGAAAAGCACGGTATGACAGAGTGGATTCCCATCTTAAATTCGACGGTCCCCACACCATAATCGGTCGGGGAATAATTATCCATGGCGGTGGGGATGATCTGAAATCCCAGCCTACCGGAGCCGCCGGTCCCAGGGTGGTCTGTGGGGTCATCGGAGTGGCCAAGCCCTAATCCGACCTGGCGTGACGTTGATTTACAGGTGCAGTTTTCTGAAACACATGAAATATGGGACAGGAAATAAATAATCTGGAGCAATTGCTCGATCAGATATATCGGGCCGCAAAAAATAGAGAAGAGGTTTCCCTGGGGGCTGTAATTCAAGAGATCGGGAGCCGCTCATTCGGCCCCTTATTATTGACGGCCGGCTTGATTACACTCACGCCCGTTATCGGAGACATACCGGGTGTACCGACAATTATGGGAATATTGATACTGTTGAGCTCAGGCCAATTGCTTTTCCGCCGGAAACATTTTTGGATGCCGTCCTGGCTGCTCGAACGCTCGGTGGCCCAAAACAAACTGACCGCATCGCTTAAGCGCCTGCGGCCGGCCGGACGCTTTGTGGATCGTTTCTTGCGGCCCCGTCTCACGGCATTGACACGGGGCACCGGAATTTATTTCATTGCAGCCTCTTGTGTCGGCATTGCCGCTGCAATGCCTGTGATGGAAGTTGTGCCATTCAGCGCCAATATCGCCGGTATTGCACTCACTGCATTCGGCCTGTCCCTGATCACCCATGACGGGCTTTTGGCATTGTTGGCATTTTTGTTCACATTCATCACTTTCGGGATAGTCATTTATAATCTTATTTTATCATAAATTATAACTGCGAAAGGGACAAAGACAGTGAATAATGGAACTATCAGAATAACGGATTATACCGAAACATGCAATCCGATGACCATAATCGTTCAATATTCTCTTGGATTTTCAATTTCTCACTCCTCGTCTATCGGATCAAAATGAATGGCGAGACCTGCGCCGGAATGACTGGATGCGGTTTTTTATGTCGTTATCGGGCTTTTAAAACGACCCGTAGAAAAGGAACGTAAAATGATCGGTTCTCCCTGTAAGAATTGCACGAAGAAAGATCTGCCCAAGGACAAGTGTCTTAAAGGATTTGAATTACTCAAAGAAATTCAGGAAATGGATTCATGTTTTGATAAATGGAATGAAGGATGCGGAATAGACTACACCGAAATGTATAGCTTTCATATCCCGCCGTCGCTCGTTTCAAGCACATATTGAACTTTTGTGCTGTTTACCCCGGGGCAAAAAATCCCGGACTTAAAAACAGCATCATATTTGCCCGATTTGAAAGGTCAAAACAGGATTACTTTTTTAACAGATATCATGAAGGAATACGCAGAAATAGAATTGGACAACAAAGCCCTTGATTCTTTAAAGACGCTGAATAAACGGGTGCTGCCTGTTTTATGCCGGCTGTTTTACAACAAGGGACTGATGCCCATTGAAATCAAACGAATTACCAAAGATATTTTAAACATCATCGGTGACGGCGGTTTTTACAGCGCCGCTATTTTGAACCGGAAGCTGCAACGCCTGGGATGGGGAAAAAATATCGTGGATAATTATATTTTCGAACTGATCATTTACTACCTTGTATGTGAAGGGATGTATAAGGTCGAAGCATATACATCCGTCGACGAAAATTTAAATGCCGGCACTCTAAACTAGCTGAAAAGCCTTCTTGTCCGCCTATGTTGTGTGGCGGATGGTGCCGCAGGTCGGAAGAAATTTGAAGGTACGAAACCTGAGTTATGAATAGAGGAGGAAATCACCGGTGGAAGAACTCTTTCAATCGATTTTCGAAGCATTCCCCAAAAAATCGACACTCACGTTTAATGGAACGTGTCCGGACTGTAAAGGTGCGGTAACCATTGAGATCATTCCGACGTCGGAAGGATTCGGATTATTGGGAGGCGCCTTTGTCGGGTGCACCATGGAAAAGTATGTGGCCAAATGCCCTGATTGTTACAAGGTCAATGCCGGGATAGTCGAACCCTATGATGCAGATCCGAACAATCTGCGGATATTTGATAAAAAAAACATACTAAATCTTTTGTCGCAGATGCATTAGCGGATGTCGTCAATATGAAAAAAATATTATTTTCAAAATTATCGGTATAAAGGAATAAATTCAATGGCATCCAATTTCAACATTTATTCTCTTAAAACCAAGCAAAGTCTCCACCTGAAATTAACCGGAGATTTTGACGGAAGTTCCGCACACGAACTCATTAATACGCTCACGGAACGCTGCAAGGGCATCTATGACATATTCATCGATACCAATGATCTCAAGTCCATCCATCCATTCGGTATTGAAGTGTTTCAAAAGAACCTGTGCTTGTCAAAGCTGTATTTTAGGAACCTCGTGTTTATAGGATCAAACGGAAATAAAATTGATATCGAATAAGGAGGTGCATTATGGAGACGTACGTTATGTTAAGCCGGTTATCTCCGGAAGCGTTTACAGATCCAAAAGATTTCAAGAAAATCGCAGCCACGGTTTCGGAAAAAATCAAAAGCGAATGTCCGAATGTGATTTGGAAAGAAAGTTACGCCACGTTAGGACGTTTCGATGTCATTGACGTTATCGCCTTGGATGATCCCGGGCAAGTTAAGAAAGCCGCCATGATCATTCGTGCTTACGGTCACGCAACAACCGAAACCTTGTCGGCAACCCCGTGGAAGGAATTTCTCGAAACGCTTTGATAAATCGGGTTCGGCGATTCTTACCGAGTCCTTTCATAAAATACCCAGGTGTGAAACCGCCGCTTCGATCCACGGCCGCACACGGGGCTCGAAATGCGCTAATCCCTCAAGCACACCGGCCGTATAATTGCCGTTCATGCCCATAAAATTCCCCTTTGCAACGTAGAGAGTTTCCGCTCGTCCATTTTTAACGACACTTTCCAGCGCTTCACGGCGCACCTCATCAGATGCGTTTCTCACCAGAACAGCCTGGATGTCGCTGGTCAACACATTGAGATCATTGCCGCTGTCGCCACAAAAAACGACCCGTGATTTCAGGTATCCTTTCTGATCCATCAAATAACGAATTGCGTGTAGTTTAGAGGCTCTTTGCGGCAGCACGTCCACCAAGCCCAGACCGCGCTGTTCATCCACGCTCCATATGATGCGGCAGCGCAGCCCTTGCCCTGACAGCTGCTGCTGTATTTGATCGACCAGGCCCCGGCTATCGACATTCTCATTCGCGTAATAGCTCAGTTTATAGCGATTTTGTTTTTCCGGTTCCTGACGTGTCAAGTCCTTGAATTCCATCAGATATCCGGACAAGTCTTCGCTGTCCAATCCATTCCAGTCTTTAGCAATTTCCTCGAACCAGGCTTCCCACGGGTTCCAATTGCTGCCTGTCAGTTCATAAATCGTCGTCCCCACGTCGCCAACAGCATAATCCGGAAACGGGAGATCGTATTCTGCAATGGCTTTCTGAATCAAGCGCTTGTCCCGACCGCTTACATAGGCCAGTTGTATTTCCGGACGTTCAACCAGAAGACGCAGAACGGAGCGGACCTTTGGCGATTCATCTTGAACGCCGTTCGGCAAGATCGTGCGGTCCATATCACTGCATAGTAGTATGTTATTGTTCATGGTCGTTGATCCTAAACACTTTTTTTCCGTTCAAAGCTTGATGCCCGATAATGGCCCCGGCGGCACTCCAACACTGGTTGCGGGTACCCCCCGGGCTGAAGTTTTTACCGTTGATGTATTCCGGAAAACTCCAATCCTCTGAATTCATTTCGGAGGCATTGGCTGCATGAACACCTTCAAGGTAGCTCCGGGCAACATCGTTTTTGTTACGCCGGGCAAGGTCGGCGACGTAAAAACCTGTGATCATTGGCCATAGACCGCCGTTGTGATATTCGTAGGGCTTGTTTTTAAAGGTATATGAAAACGTAATATTCAGATCCTTCCAGTCTCTGTCAACCGGAGTGATTACGGGATGAAACGCCGGCAGCAGGCGTATGCGGTAGTTTTCCGTTAAATTTGCAATATATATGTCGACCTTTTCCTCGCGGCTTTCGTCGGAGACGCCCAATAATGATACCAACACATTAGCAAGGCCGTCGAAACGGTATCCATAACCGTGAGGGGAAAAGAACGGCAGCCAGTGATGGTTTTTACAGCTTGTGGCAGCCCTCTGCCCCTTTTCGTAGAGGATTTCATGATAAACGTCGTCTGGAACGCTTCCGTCCTTATCGAACCAGTAATTGTCCCAGATTAGCCGTTTCAGCTGGGTTGCGCGACGGGAAAGGTCATGGTCGGTAGATCCTTGAGCATACTTACGGATGACGCACAGCGTGCGCAAGGCCTGCAGGTAAAGCAGTTGATCATAGAGAATATAGCCGTTATGAATGTACTCATCCGCCCAGTCGCCGGTGGCCGGTACGTACAGAAGGCCACGGTTGTTGAACTCCCAGGCACCCAGTAAAAAGTGTACTTTTTCCACAACCGGAATCATATCTTCCAAAAAGACATCATCTCGGGTTGCCTTCCAGTACTCCCCGCATCCGATCATAAACCACAGGTCCGCATCCACCCGGCCGGTCATGCCTCCGTAGCTGATACGTTTGCTTTGCGGGTCGACATTACTGGGTATTTCTCCGTGAGGACCTTGATGTTCAGCCAGCGTTTCGAGCGTGTGGCGGAAGGTATCGATCAAATCGGCGTTATCTGTCATCAAAGCAGCCAGGCCGATGATGATGCCGTCACGTCCCCAGATCCTCCGATAATTGGTTTTGTCGGTAGGGCTGGCCAGAAAACCTTCCGGTCGGCTGCACTCAAATAGCAAGTCGCATGCGCGCCGATAACCATCTGTAAAGAGTTTATCGTCTTTTGCGAATTGTGTCATATTGTTTTGTCTGCTTCTCGCATAATGACCTCAAAGTATATTCTATAATTAAAACCATAAGAATATTAATCGTTGAAGGTGAACTTACACCGAAAATTTACCATATTTTGTAATTTCCTTGACATGATACCTTAATTTTGCGAACAAACAAATGAAATAAACAAACGAGGCGTTGAAAGATATGGAAAATCGTAAAGATAAGATACACGACCTGGTTATTGAAAAATACTCAGAGATTGCCAAAGGGGAAAGAGAAGTATGTATGCCCTCGTGCTGCAACAGATCAAATCCCCTTATCACCATCAAGGAGCTTGGAAAAGCTCTTGACTATAAAGAAGAGGACCTCCTTTTGGCACCCGGTGAAGCAAACCTCGGCCTTGGCTGCGGCAATCCCATCAGCATGGCAGATTTACAGCCGGGAGAGACCGTATTGGACCTTGGTAGCGGAGCGGGGTTTGATGCCTTCCTGGCCGCTAAGCGGGTGGGAAAGTTGGGGAAGGTTATCGGTATGGATATGACCCCGGAAATGGTTCGGAAAGCCAGGGAAAATTCCGAAAATCTGAACATATCCAACGTGGACTTCCGTTTGGGGAAAATTGAGGAACTTCCCGTTTCTGACAACTCTGTAGATGTGGTCATCTCCAATTGTGTGATAAACCTTTCTCCGGATAAATCTGCTGTTTTCGGGGAGATCTATAGATCTCTTAAACCGGGTGGCCGTGTCATTATTTCCGACGTTCTTCGCTCAGGGGAAATCTCCGAAGAACTCCGGAACAACCCGGCTGCCTATACCGGCTGAGTGGCGGGTGCCATTTCACCCGGTGAGGTGGAAGGAATTCTCTCCAACTTAGGGTTTCAGGAGATCAAAATTAGGCAGAAGGATCAAAGTGAAAAGATTATACGAGGGTGGAATATCGGTGCGGGTGCAGAGAAGGTGGTATTTTCAGCCTACATTCAGGCTGTAAAGCCTTTATGCGAAACGAAAAATACTGTATGATCCTTAAGAGACATGAATTTTTAGAGATATGTTGTCAGTTTATTTATTTTATGTGTATAATTCCCTTCTAATTCCATTTCATTCGAAAAAAGTTTTTAAAAAAACTACTTCTAATTCTTTTTATTCCACCTTTTTTCATATCCCCTGTTTGCATGGACCCCATAAAATATAATTTGCAGTTTCGATTTGATCCCACATCATTTGTTTCGGCCGTATAGTTCTATCCATATTTTTATTTGATCTTGAAAAACCTGGTCCTCTCCCGCATTGCGGGATCCTCGATGGCCCAGGATTCTTTACTTTTATATCAGAGCAAGGGTTGATTACAATGAGTAGAACCAATATTTTCATTAGGCGCCCTCGTTTTGCTGAAGACCCGGAGCTGAAAAATGGCTTGCAAGTTTTGACAGGAGTGATATTTATCTATGGGTTACTTAGGTTAGCGATTGTACAAAAACATGAAAGGAGACCGTTATGCTGAAGGGTAAAAATATTTTTTATCTTATTGCAATTATAGTGTTTTTATCATTTGTCGGAGCCTGCACAAGCACCAGTTTCGCTGTCAAACCCATTGCCGAGGTGGAGAATCCTATCGATCAAACAAACCGCCTGGAAAATGATCTGGCCGTGGCTTATAAGAACCAACTCAATGTTCTGGCCCCCACTTGGTTCGCAAAGGCCGAGTCATCACTTGGTGAGGCCAAAAAAGGGCTTGAAAAAGGAGGAGAGCTGTCCGAAATTCTTCGCAATGCCGCCGAAGGGCAGGAGCATCTTCGAAAGGCTGAAGAAATAACCAAGGTTACACGAACCACACTGAGCGACGTAATTGAATGTCGCAATCTTGCACGACAAGCTGGTGCGGTAAAATTAGGATATGATTATACCAATGCTGAGAAAACATTTCTGAGTCTTACAGAAGCCATTGAAAGAGGTGATCTGGCATATGCTGAAAAACACAAGGCAGGGCTCGCCGCAACCTTTCGCCGTCTTGAATTGCGTGCCATTAAAGTTGAAACTCTTGGAGAGGTTCGAAAGCTTATCGAACAGGCCGAAGACACCAAGGTTGGCAAAATAGCGCCTCGGTCTTTTAAAATTGCCCAGTATAAATTGTCTGAAGCCGATGCATTTATTACTGAACATCCTTACGAGAAAGAAATGATGCTCCAAAAAGCCAACGAGGCTTTGTTCATGTCTCAGCGGCTTTTTCAAATCAGCGATCAGAGTGAAAAATTTAAAAACATGAAACCGGAAGAGATGACGCTTTGGGTGGAAGATATATTGTACGATATAACGTTCAGACTTGAAGCAACGGACATGCGTAACCAGCCTTATGAAATACAGGTGAAGAATATACTGGCTTCGATTGAAGCACTTCAGAAAGACCGTCAATTCATGTTTGACAAAGTCGAAACGCTTAAATCTGAAATAGAGAGTAAAAATTCACAAATCGCGGAATTAGAGGGCAAAACAAGGGAGCAGCAAATTATTAAGGAACGTCTCGCAGCTGAAAAGCGATTCAATCAATTGTTTATAGAAGTCCAAAATCTTTTTAGTCCGGATGAAGCGGAAGTTTACAAAAAAGGGGATTCGCTGATCATTCGTTTGAGGGCGATTCAATTTCCTGTGGGGAAAAGCGTTATCATGCCGGACAATTATTCCCTGATCAGTAAAATCCAGCAGTCTATCCGAATATTCGGTGAACCGGATGTGAGCATTGAAGGTCATACGGATAGTACCGGCTCAAATGAAGTTAACGAGCATTTATCCCAGCAAAGAGCCGAGAGTGTCCGCCAGTATCTTTTGGCAAACAAGACATTGCCAGATGACCGAATCGTTGCGGTGGGCTATGGCTCTTCAAAACCTTTGGCTTCCAATGCAACAGAAGAAGGCCGTGCCGTCAACCGGCGGATTGATGTCATTATTAAGCCCCAATACCAGTCCGGTGGCAGTTAACACCAAAATCTTTCGTGAAAATTGATATGAACGCTCCGTCTATGACGAATTTTTCGTAATGCATATATAATAGCGTTTTACCAGGTTCAGGCAACAAGTCAATAACCAGCCCTAAAAGGGGGGCTTTATAAAAATTTATTCACCGCAGAGCCGCCCCAGTGCCATCTTCTGGAGCTACGGGGCAGGCAGGGCGGTGAATACAAACTCAAATACCTGCATAGCAAAGCCGGGACCTTCAACTTAGGTGAAGGTTTAATGGATTAATCAAATCTTCATCAATCAATATACTTATAAAGTTTCATTTTGTGAAATATCCATTCGACTCTCCATTCTAACCACTTACTTTCCTTTATTGGACTCACCGTAAGCGGCCGGGGAATAATCGCTGTCAGGCGGACGATTTCTTCCAGATTTAAGTTTTGAACGCTTTTATTAAAATAATGTTGCGAGGCTGCTTCGACTCCAAATATTCCCGGGCCGAGTTCAATCACATTTAAGTACAAATTGAAAATTCGGTCTTTCGACAACTCGTCCTCCAGACGTTTGGCAATAAAATATTCCCTTATTTTTCTTAAAAAACTTTTTTCAGGCGAAAGAAAGAGATTTTTAGCCAATTGCTGCGTGATTGTGCTTCCTCCGCGAACCAGCGTGCCCTTCTCAAAATTTTTTTTTATCGACGCTTTTAATTCCTCATAATCAATACCTTTATGATCATAAAAAGAAGCGTCTTCCGAAATTCGGACGGCTTTTTTTAATAAATCGGGAATGGTTTGAAAGCTGACCCAGTTTTGCCTGATAGTGTATTTCTTGCCTCGGGTTTCGGCTTGTTCTTTGCGAAACTGCATGAGTGCCGTGATTTTCGGGTTGTGATTTTTCAGGTATGTAATATCCGCCAGGCTCAGATAGATGGAGAGGGAAAAACCAATACATAGAACCACAGCCAAAAGACTTGTATATAAAACAAATGTTTTAAGCCGCATTTTTTTCTATCTTGAATTTGTATTGGATTTCACTCATATTTGATAGCATTTAGCCAGGTGCAAATTATTCGATCGTTTATACCAGAAAGCTCCAATCTTAACGCCACATTATTTCGGCGCCATTTCCGAGCGGCAACCTTTTATATATAAATTTCGGATAATCTGCCATCATCAGCACCATAAATTTGAACTAAAGTTCACAAGGAATGAAGTCTGATGAACTCGCAAAAAGTCAATATTGCTCGCTTCGTGACCATTTGGGGGCGTTTCCATCGGTTCCGCTAAATTTCAAGAACTCGGCGCAAGCGCCTCAAACAGCTTGAAATTTTTAACGCTTCATCGCTTGAAACGCTGATTCCCCAAATGCTCAAATGTCGCTCACAAAAGACTTTTTACAAGTTTGTCAAAGTTGTTTGTATACAAAATTTTTTAAAAAAGTTGAAAAAATTATTATGTGTTAGGAATTATGATTCTTTCTGCAAAAACCATCATAGCGTTTTGACTAAAAAATAATTATCACAGTTGATGGTACCATTCAATACAAAACCTATTACGAAACAACATCTAAGCATCTTCGATGCAATGACCGACCTTGACACTTTAATTACGTCTGATAAGATATATTATGTAAACTTTAATTTATTTTCTAACCATTGATGGGTGCTTGGTTGCAATCCCCTGTTATTCAACACTCATGGGTTGTAACCCTTGAACCTTTTATTCCCTTTTATTCGTCGGTCTTTGTGGCGGACTGAACCTGGAACCGATCCGTTAGGGTTTTACCCTTTTATCCTGTGAATATTTTATAAGCAGCTCACGCAAATATGGCATGATGTATATATCTTCATGATGCATCTTGCTTAGACAGGATGCAAGGGCATCAATCTTATCATCCATGGAACTGTGCTTATCCATAATAAATAATTTCTTTCCTTTTACCTTGCACAAACCGCTTTTTACCAGTATACCGGTTTTTCGAAGATTTTGCTCTAAAACGGTGACGCCGAGTTTCTCAGCAAGTTCTCTAATATCCTGATATAATTGTTCCGGCTTCATTCCAATTATAAAACATTCTTTTGAGCTTGAAATATTGATTTTCTGTGTTATATATTAGGGTTCAAATTATCGGCAAATAGATCGATTTAATTTATTTAGACAGTAACATTTTAAATGTTATCTATATCAGGAGGTTAAAATGCAGTCTATACCGCTTAAACAAACACAGGCCCAAGTACGGGTGAATGAATTTATTCGAAGTGTATATAACTGGATGGCCATAGGTCTTGGGTTAACGGGAATCGTAGCGTTTTATGTTTCAAACAGCGAAACCCTGCTTAAGGTGATATTTGGAAATCAGCTCATATTTTTTGGTCTGATCATCGTTGAACTTGTCCTTGTTTTCACTATCAGCGCAAGGGTTCATAAAATGCAGCCCACAACGGCAACATCCTTGTTTGTGCTTTATGCGGCATTAAACGGCGTGACGATTTCAGCTATATTTCTCATATATACAAAATCTTCAATAACTTCAACATTTTTCATCTGTGCAGCGACGTTTGTTGCATCCAGTATTTACGGTATGGTCACCAAACGTGATCTGACCTCAATGGGGCAGTTCATGTTTATGGGTCTCATCGGAATTATAATTGCATCGGTTGTCAATCTCTTTGTCCGCAGTTCCGGAATGAGCCTGATCGTAAGTTACATCGGTGTTGTTGTTTTTGTGGGTCTCACCGCCTATGACACCCAGAAGCTCAGAACAATGGCACTATCTCAACCTGACGGTCTTGATGCCGGAACCATTCGAAAAGGTGCTATTTTGGGCGCTTTGGCTTTATATCTTGATTTTATAAATCTGTTTCTTATGCTGCTTAGAATATTGGGGAATCGAGATTAGTCTTTTCTTGAGATAAACAAAGGTAATAAACCGGGTTGATCTGATTTTCGGGTCAACCCTTTAATTTTCCGATACTTTTATTTATGATATCCGCCAAGTCTCGACAGTACTTGTCTGTTTTATCAAAGGTCGGTCCTTCCACCATTACCCGGCACAACGGTTCGGTTCCTGAATAGCGAACCAGAACCCTGCCCTCATTACCCAAGCGATGTTCCACCGATTTAATGGCATTCCTGATCTCCGGTAAGGTTTCAAGATCAGGTTTGTGTCCAACCTCAACATTGATGAGGACCTGTGGAAATACCGTCATGACTTGGCGGAGCTCGGACAAGGGTTTTGATTCCGACTTCATGATTTCAATCAGTTTTAAGGCTGTAAGAATTCCGTCTCCCGTGGTATGATAATCTAAAAAAATCATATGGCCGGATTCCTCACCTCCCAGACAGGCGCATGAAGAAAACATTTTTTCCACAACGTGCCGATCGCCGACTTTTGCGACCGAACGCATGATGCCCATGTTTCTTAAAGCAAGATCAAGCCCCAAATTACTCATGACCGTGCTGACCACCTGGTTTCCCTTAAGACGCCCCTGTTGTTTCAGATATTTCCCACAAACTGCAAGAATCTGATCTCCGGTGACAATACCTCCCTTTTCATCCACGGCAACGAGCCTGTCCCCGTCTCCGTCAAAAGCAAGACCGATATCAGCGCCTTTTCCGACAATATTTTTTATTAGTATTTCAGGATGTTGGGATCCACAATTGTCATTGATGTTCTTTCCATCAGGGCGTACAAACAAAGGCTCAACATCTGCACCCAATTCAGTGAAAAGTTCCGGAGCAACCCTGAATGTCGCGCCGTTCGAACAATCCATTATGATTCTCAAGCCGTTAAAATGGTTCTTTTCGGGTACGGTTTGTCTGAGGAAATTTGCATATTTTTTTTCGGAATCTGTCATGGGATAAATTTGGCCGGT
>JAWOIY010000056.1:0-11322 GCA_046484425.1 Desulfobacterales bacterium
GTTTGAAGACGCGGCACCGCTTTACCCGGATGACATGGATGCGGATCCCGCGTTTTCTCTGGCCATGCCGGCAAAAGCCCTTCGAATGATCGACCGGATCGACGCCTTTGTTCCGAACGGCGGTCCTTTAGGTCTCGGTTTTATCCGGGGTGTAAAAACGGTGGATCCCGACGAATGGTTTTTCAAAGCGCATTTTTTTCAGGATCCTGTTTGTCCGGGTTCCCTGGGGATTGAATCGTTTCTGCAACTCATTAAATTTGCAGCCATTGATCGATGGGCGCATCTGAAGGAAACCCATCGCTTTGAGTGGATTATGGGTGAACCCCATTCCTGGATATATCGGGGTCAGGTCATCCCTGAAAATAAACGCATTGAAGTTGAAGCCGTTATCACTAAAATTGTTGACACGCCTGTGCCGGCCGTATACGCAAATGGTTTTCTGAAAGTTGACGGACTCTATATTTACCAGATGGAAAATTTCGGCTTGAGATTGGTCCCTCTATAAATCAGACAGGATTAACAGGATATTCGGGATAGGACTTGGGCCTTCGACCCTAAAGGAATATTATATCTGAACTGATCGGTTCCAGGTTCAGAGTTCAAGGTTCAAGGGTTACAACTGATTGGCATTACTTGTAATTCTGTTTAAAACCCGGGATTCCAAACATAACCTATTGGGGGACTGGCTTTATAACCACTATACAGGCAAGATCCCTTTGGCATGAGTTGTTTGGTTTTTTTAACCCAGAACGTTGAACCCAGAACCGATCAACCTGGGTTATAATAAGGATTTAACAATTTTACGATTTAACGAGATCTTGACCATGTTGTATTCAAATGTCTACATCGATTCCTTCGGCTATGAGCTGGCCCCAAATGTCATTACGTCGGAAGACATTGAAAATCGACTGGCACCGGTGTATGAAGCCCTTCATTTTCAAAAAGGCCAGTTCGAGGCCCTCACCGGAATCCGTGAACGAAGATTCTGGGATCCCGGATATGCCATGAGCGAAGGGGCCATAAAAGCCGGCCGGAAAGCCATCGATGCGTCCGCTGTTTCCCCTGAACATATCGGCATGCTGATTTATGGGGGTGTCTGCAGGGATAATTTGGAACCTGCGACAGCCTGCGCCGTCTCCAACGGTCTTGGATTGGGTCCAAAAACCCAGATTTACGATGTTTCAAATGCATGTCTGGGGGTGTTAAACGGGATGATTCAGGCGGCAAATGCCATCGCCCTCGGCCAGATCAAAGCAGGTCTTGTGGTATCCTGCGAATCTGCAAGACAGATTGTCGACTTTACCATTGAACGCCTCCTTAAAACAAAAGATATGGATCATTTCAAAAAAACCATTGCCACGCTGACCGGAGGTTCAGGGGCTGTGGCCGTGTTGTTAACGGACGGGTCCGTATCGAACAGGGGCCATTGTCTTCTGGGCGGCATCATCAGAAGCGCCGCCGCGCATCACAGGCTGTGCCGCTGGGGGCCGGATACGGGAATACCGGCCAGCGGTCTCCATGTGATGCAAACGGATTCCATTGGCGTTTTGCATCATGGCGTGGCCCTTGGTATCGAAACATACAAGGCATTCAGAAAAGAGCTCTCCTGGTCCGAAGATAAGCCGGACAAGGTCATTTGCCATCAGGTGGGGGCGACCCATCAAAGAAATATCCTCGAATCCATCGGCATCCCAACGGAAAAAGATTTTACGACCTTTAAATACCTGGGAAACATCGGTACGGTGTCTCTGCCCATAACGGCGGCCATTGCAAAAGAACGTGAGTTTCTGGTTAAAAACGATCTCGTCGGATTTTTCGGCATCGGCAGCGGACTGAATTGTCTGATGCTGGGGGTAAGGTGGTGATAGTAAAAGGGTTCAAGGAGTCGAGGATTCAAGGATTCAAGTGAAAAGTCTTTATTAACAAATAAATAAAGATAATATCTTGATCCCTGGAGTCATTTTCTTATAAGAACATATTTTTGAAAAGATTGAGGAATAAGGGCAAAAAAAACGCCAATGTTAACGTCATCTGAATTGAAACTTTTGCAATCACTTGACCCCTTGACCCCTTGAATCCTCGAATCCTTTTCTCCAATTAATTTGGAGAAGAACCATTAATATGAACGAAAGGAGAGAGCATTGAAAAAAACAGCATTCCTTTTCCCTGGCCAGGGTTCCCAAGCCGTCGGCATGGGGCTTGATATTTATCAGGAATATGATGTTGTGAGAGAACTTTTTGATATGGCGGAGGAAATTTCCAAAATAAAGATATCAAACCTGTGCTTTAAGGGTCCCATGGAAGATCTTACCCAAACCGTCAATCTTCAGCCGGCAGTCACCGCTGTGAATCTGGCATACCTCGCCGCCATCGAAAAAGAAGGGCTTAGACCCGACGTTTGTGCCGGGCACAGCCTCGGTGAATATAGCGCCCTGAGTGCTTCAAGCATTCTCTCACGGGAAGATACCTTCAGGCTGGTATTTAAAAGGGGTGAACTCATGCATCGGGAGGCCGGCAAAAACAAAGGAGCCATGCATGCAATTATCGGACTTTCCTTTGGTGAAGTCGCGGAAATCGTTGAAAAGGTAAAGAAAGACGGGGTTGTGGCGATTGCAAATCACAACGCTGAAAAGCAGATTGTGATCACCGGCTCACCGGGTCCTGTTGAAAAGGCCTCATCATTGGCTGCATCCCAAGGCGCAAAAGGCATACCACTTAAAGTGAGCGGTGCGTGGCATAGCGAACTGATACAGGGCGCCCAGGATGAATTCAAAGATTTTATCGAATCCATACCATTCAATACCCCCCAAAGGCCCACAATATTCAATGTTACGGCCGACGTTGAAAACAAGCCCGAGGAAATCAAATCGATCATGGCCCGTCAGCTTTGCAGCCCGGTAAAATGGTACGACTCCATATGTAAACTCATGGCGGAAAATGTGGAGATCTTTGTCGAGGTGGGACCCGGGAAAGTCCTTACCGGACTATTGAAAAAGATTTTGCCGAAAGATTATCCATGTCAGATATATAATGCAAACAGCATGAAAGGGCTTGAACAATTTTTGAAAGAAATATCGTAATTTCAGAAGGATAATAACATTTTTTTAAAAAATTATGGTTTCGTAAAAAGTCGATATTGTTCGCTCCGTGAGCATTTGGGGGCGTTTCCATCGGTGTCGCTAAACTTCAAGAACTCGGCGCAAGCGCCTCAAACAGCTTGAAATTTTTAACGCTTCACCGCTTGAAACGCTGATTCCCCGAATGCTCAAATGTCGCTCACAAAAATACTTTTTACGAGTTTGTCAAAATTATACTTTACATATATTTTTTCATAATGTATTCTGTTAATTTCTTAAAAGAAGGTGATACTCTAATTTAAGGTTGGCATCATGAAAAAGAAAGATATTGAATATTTTAAAGAATTTCTGAATAATCGCCTGGAAGAGCTGTTAGGTTCTGCGGACAATACCGTTTCGGGCATGACGGCACCCAAAGAAAATTTTCCGGATCCAACCGACCGCGCCTCTCTTGAAGCTGATCGGAATTTTATGCTTCGAATCAGGGATAGAGAGAACAAACTGATCAAAAAAATTAAGAAAGCGTTAGATCGTATTGACAGCGGTACGTTCGGAATTTGTGAAAAGTGCGGCGAAGAAATTTCTGTTAAACGGCTTATGGCCAGACCGGTCACGACGCTGTGTATTGATTGCAAAACCAAGGAAGAGGCTTTCGAAAAAGCCCTTGGATTATAAATAAGCATGTGATTATCGATCTGCATATCCATTCAACCGTATCCGACGGGACACTTTCGCCGGCAGAAATACTTACCCTGGCTCAAAAACTTGATATCGCAGCAATTTCGATAACAGATCACGATACACTGAAAGGGTCGAGAGACGCCCTTTCATGTGGAATTCCCCCTTCAGTCAAATTTTTAACCGGTGTTGAAATAAGTTCCGATCCACCGCCGTCCTTTACCTGCGCTGGAAGTTTTCATATTTTAGGCTACGCTGTCGATGTCGATAATTCCGAACTGAACCATACACTTTCAATGTTGAAAGACTCCAGAGAGAATCGAAACCCCCGTATTCTTAAACTGCTTTCCGACATGGGAATTGAAATTGCATTGGAAGAGGTTTTGAATTTGACCGGGGGAAGTCAGATAGGAAGACCCCACATTGCCCAACTGATGGTTAAAAAAGGGTATGCCCGGTCAATTGATGCGGCATTTGACGAATATCTGGGGAACGGCAAGCCGGCCTACGTGAATCGGTTTCGTTTTGAATGCGAACAAACAATAAAGGCCATATTGAATGCAGGGGGAATTCCTGTTCTGGCCCACCCGTTTCTTCTCAATATCAAAGAAAATGAGGTTCTCGAAAATCTGATTGCCATCCTGACGGAAATGGGTTTGAGAGGGATAGAAGTCTATTATCCGGAACACACAAAGGAACTTGTTGCATATTATACCCGGCTTGCACGTCACTATAATTTATTGATCACCGGCGGAACCGATTTTCACGGAGATATCAAGCCTGAAATTAAAATGGGATCCGGTAAAGGAGATCTTTTCATTCCCTATGCGTTGTACGAAAAACTAATTTCAAGTCTATAAACAGGAATCACCATGACATCAGCAGACCTTTCTGAATTTCAACGAAAACTATGTTATGCGTTCAAAAATGTCGAATTTCTTACCGAATCCCTCAGGCACAGTTCCTTTGTGAATGAAAAAATAGAAATGGATATTCGGGATAATGAGCGGCTTGAATTTTTAGGGGATGCGGTTTTAAATCTTGTTGTCGGACACATCCTCATGCAGCGACATCCGGAATTAAAAGAAGGCGATTTGTCCAAATTGCGGGCCAATTTGGTTAATGAATCTCAACTGGCTTCCATCGCACAGGAAATGGACCTGGGGTCGTATTTACAGCTCGGTAAAGGTGAGATCCAGACAAAAGGATGGGAAAAAAAATCGATCCTGGCCAACTCCTTTGAAGCCGTCATTGCAGCCGTTTATCTGGACGGCGGTTTTGATGCGGCATTTAAAATTATTGACAGCCATTTTTCTTCTTTACTCGATCTGGAAGTCATATCCTCGGTGAATCATGATTATAAAAGCCAGTTTCAAGAACTCGTTCAGACGAAACAACAGAAAATTCCGACATACACCCTTATCCATGAAAGCGGCCCGGATCATAACAAAACTTTTCGGGTACGGTTAAACATTGGAGAGATTCAAACGGAAGGCGATGGAAAAAGCAAAAAGGCTGCCGAACAGGATGCGGCCAGAAAAGGTCTTGAACTTTTGAAACCTGATGGTTAATCCCATATCAACCCCCCGCCCTTTCATCATTCCTATTTTTTTACCCCATGCCGGGTGTCCGCACCAGTGCGTTTTCTGTAACCAGACATCCATTACCGGCCTCACGCGGAATATTGTTTCTCCGGAAAAAGCAGAGAAGCAAATCCTTGAATTTCTTCAATATAAAGGAAACGATAGACCGACGGTACAGGTAGCATTCTACGGCGGAAATTTTTTAGGTCTGGAAAGAGATTATATTGAGCGTCTTTTGAATGTTTCGGAAAAATTCGTAAAGAACAGGCGCATCCATGCCATTCGATTTTCAACACGGCCGGACACCATTGACCCTGATCGGATTGATATCATTAAGAATTATCCGGTTACAACCGTTGAAATCGGCGTGCAGTCCATGAATGATGATGTGCTGGCTGCGATCAAGCGGGGGCATTCTGCTTCCGACACACAACGGGCGGTGGCGTTGTTAAAAGACAGTAAATATGAAATCGGTCTCCAAATGATGGTGGGGCTGCCGAACGAAGATGAGGCCGGTTCTCTATCAACAGCATGCCGAATCTGCGAATTTGAACCCGATTTTGTCAGGATATATCCAACTGTCGTGCTTAAAAACAGTTTGCTTGCCAAATGGTATGAAAACGGAACGTATCGTCCCTGGTCTCTTGAACGATCCGTTGCACATGTCAAAACACTATACCTGTTTTTTAAAAAAAAGAAGATTCCGGTGATCCGTATGGGACTTCAGGCCGCTCAAGATCTTGACAGCGGCGCCGCCACATTGGCCGGGCCGTACCATCCGGCATTCGGTCACATGGTCCACTCCTCGATCTTTCTGGATATGGCCAAAGCAATCATCGCAGAAAAGAAAGGGCCTTTCGACAAGGTGGCTATAAAAGTTCATCCCAAAAGCATTTCAAAAATGAGAGGCTTAAAAAACAAGAATGTGGATATCCTGAAAAAAAGATTTCATATCAAATCATTAGAGGTTATCCCGGACGCTTCTATTTTGGAAGACAGTCTGGCACTTTCGCAGTAATACCCTTATAGTATCATCAACCCACCCCAAAAAAAATTTTACCGGCATTTGAAAATATAAATTTGCTGTTTATATTTAATTGTTACACATCAGGGCAAAAATAGGCAATGATACCCCAATTGGGCGAATGTCGAGGATGCCCCAGATCCAAGGTCTGTTTAAAAGCATACATACAGCTTGCGCTGTTGTAGATAGAAGGAGTGTTTCAAATGATACCAAAAACAACACTTATACCACGCGATAAGAGAAAAAAGTTGCGGGTAAAAGGCAAATCCGCTGCAAAAATGTCACAATCCATGATTATTCCTAAATCGAAGGTGAGGGGGGGAAAATCAGATGCGATAATTTACGAAAACTTCCGCTCAAAGAAGGTTAAAAAGGATGACTTATGTTCTAACTGTGGGATTCGCAAAAAAGGACCCGGTTTTCGTTTTCTTTGTCGATACTGTTTTCGCAAAGCGGGTGATGAGCCTGTTTATTCAATCAACTCCGACACCATAATTAAGGATATATTTTTCCCGAAAATCCCCAGGTAGCTGCGTTTATCGACATCGCATCGGGCTTTTCGGATTTTTTATATTACGGTGAGGATCTTTTTTGAGGTATATTCCCCCACGTCCGCCAGGGCGTCGATGGGTAAAAATGAAATGGCGTTGTTCGAATAAAGGCAGGTGACGGAAGCCGGAAAATCCTCATCGGCCTCATAAAAGATATAGCAAAGGGCTATTTTCGGAAGCGGGTAAACCATAAATGAAAAATCTCCGCCCGCATTTGAAGGCGCTTCGAAGCCATTCAGCGTTTCAATGATCCGGCTTCTCGATCCCTCGATTGCATCAACATGCGCCGCCAGAATCTGCTGGGTGTGGGTCACAAAAGCACCTGCATACGGCATGCTGTTGGGAAGATCCTTAAAGGCTTTCAACGGTTCTACCAGACATGTTTCGGGTTTGGCATTCAACGCATACAGGGAAATCAAAATCCCGATGACGCCGGTTTGTTGAACTTTATCTAAATAGATACCGCCGGATCGAATCTCACAGGTTTCTCCAAAGGCTTCAAATAAAAAAGAATCGCCATTCTGCTGTGCCGGTAGCGCCCCGGCGAGATCCGCCGGAAGATTTTCGTATAGTTTTTTAAGATTATCCTGAACAATTTTAGCGTAGTTGTTACCCATCGTGCACACCCATTAATACCTTGTTCCCTTAATCCCCTGAACCTCTTCGGATCAACAACGTTTTTGATGAAGATCCTCATTGTAACTCAAACGATGTAAGATGCTATTATCAAACTTCCCCACATTACGAAAGAAAATATTTACCCCAAAAATCTTAACTCATCGAATGCAATCTTGATTTTCAATTTATTTTCAAGTATTTTTAACAAATGAACAATACCATCCGGACGTGTCGTAATTTGTACTCTATCCTCTTGATTGTTTTGAGTATTCTGAACAGTCGTAATCCTTCTGTATCAATTTCGGCCTGTGAAGCGGTGCCGGACAGATTGAAGGGAGTGGATCATGAAAGAAAAAAATCAACCCGAAAATAATCCAACGGGCAGATCGGTCGGCGCTCCAAATAAAATTTCCCACACCATTAATCTGGCCGTTGTCGGCGGCGGCAAGGCGTGTAAATACTTCCTGGATCTTCTCCGCACCGAAAATTTCACCTTCTTAAAAGTCAATATCGTCGGTGTCTGCGATATCAACCCGGAGGCTGAAGGCCTTGTTCTGGCCAAAAAACTGGGCATATACACCACGGATAACTTCCAGGATTTGTTTAACATAAAAGGCATCGACAGCATCATCGAACTGACCGGCAGCAGAGACGTGTTGCTCGACATCATCCGTTTCAGACCCAAAGGCATCGGCGTCATCGAACACAACATCGGCAGACTGTTGCGAAGTCTTTTTGAGGTCAATCAGCGCCTTGCATCCACAGAAGAACTATTGGCGTTTGAAAAAAAATTTTCCGATTTTCTGATCCACCAAAGCACGGCCGCCATTGTCATTATCAATACGGATTTTACCATTGTTGACTGCAATGACGCCTACCTGAAAGCCGTCAATCTACCAAAAGAAGAGGTCATCGGTGGGTACTGTCATAAAATCTCCCACAATTTCAATGTTCCGTGTTCCAGTGCAAAACCTGACATGAAATGTCCCATGGTGGAAACTCTCCGAACGAAGATGTCCAGCCTTGTCATTCACGAACACCCCCACCCGGTAAAAGGATCAACGTTTTGTAATTTGATTGCCTTCCCTTTAATGGACCGGGACGGAGAAATTTTTCGGATCATCGAGATATGGAGAGACATCACGGATGAATTGTCGCAAAGTTGGATAAAACGGGTCGATGAAATAAAATCCAACCTCCAAAAAATGGTTCAGGAAGACCGCATGATCTCTTTGGGAAAACTCGTGGCCAGTTGTGTCCATGAAATCAACAATCCCATTCAAGGGCTATTGACTTTTACGTATTTAATGCATGAAATACTTGACGAGAAAAAACCGAGTCCGGAAGATCTGGAGCAGTTTAAAAGACACCTTTCCTTTATGGCCAAAGAACTGGAACGTTGCGGCAACATTGTATCCAGCCTTCTTTCATTTTCCCGGGAAACCCCAAAGGAATTCAAAGAAATTGATCTTAACGATGTTTTAAACTCCGTCATTGCCTTAACGCACCATAAAATGGAACTTCGAAAAGTCCAATTGGCAACCCACCTCTTTCCCGGACTGTTAACCATACGGGGAGATGAGCGCGAGTTGCAACAGTGCTTTCTTAATCTGATTTTCAATGCCATCGAAGCCATGCCCGACGGCGGAAAATTGCAAATTACTTCGGAACTTGACAGCAATCAGAAAAAGATTCAAATAGAGATCCGGGACACCGGCTATGGAATACCCAGGAAAAATCTGAAATACATCTTTGATCCTTTTTTTACCACCAAAGAAGAGGGGGTAGGCACAGGTCTCGGGTTATCCATCGTTTACGGCATCACGAAAAATCACAACGGTAAAATTAAAGTCAACAGCAAAGTGGGAGAAGGGAGTTCATTTATTCTAACTTTCCCAGTATGTTAGTCTATTCGCGCGATGGAGGATAACCATGGATGAAAAAATGAGTGTCATGATTGTGGATGATGAGGCCATTGTTCGGGAATCCCTTTTTCACTGGTTTAAAAAATACGGTCATTTCGTAGAAACCGCTGCATCCGGCTTTGAAGCTTTGGAAAAGTTGGGGAAATATCCTTTTCAACTCCTGTTTGTTGACATTAAAATGCCGGGGATGGACGGCATCGAGTTGCTGGAAAAAGTTAAGACAGATTATCCGGATACCCTCGTGATCATTATTACTGCATATGGGTCCATTGAGTCGTCGGTGAAAGCCATGCGGATCGGCGCCACCGATTATTTGCTCAAGCCTTTTAAACCGGATCAACTCTCCCTTGTAATGGAGCGGGTATCCGTTCAAAAAAGACTCGTATCACAATACAACTACCTGAAAGGACATCTGGAGAAAATCACCCGTTTCGACAATATTATCGGACAATCATCGGAAATGGAGAAAGTTTTCAGTCTAATTCCGGAGGTTGCCCAAAGCGATGCTTCAATTTTGCTCGTCGGAGAAACCGGTACCGGAAAGGAGTTGGTGGCCAAAGCCATCCATGCGGAAAGCCGCCGATCCCATCTTCCCTTCATCGCTATCAATTGTGGTGCGATGCCGGAATCTCTTTTGGAAAGCGAACTTTTCGGTCATCAAAAAGGGGTGTTCACCGGTGCCACCCGTGCCCGTAAAGGGTTTTTGGAGGTTGTTTCCGGAGGAACTCTCTTTTTGGATGAGATCGGAGAGATCAGCCCCAAAATGCAGATCAATTTGTTGCGGGTTCTGGAGGAAAAGAAAATAACGAGCATTGGAAGCAGAGAACCTGTTGACGTTGATTTCAGGCTCATCTCTGCCACACGAAGGGATCTGAAAAAAGAGGTGGCTGAAGGTACTTTCAGGGAAGATTTTTTTTATCGCATCAATGTCATTATGATCGAAATCCCGCCGCTTAGAAAAAGAAAGGAGGACATCCCTTTGCTGGTGGAGCATTTTTTGAGAAAGTACTGTCAGGAAACCACCAAATATGTCGATCATGTCACCCGCGATACAATGGAACTGTTAATACACTATGATTGGCCGGGAAATGTCCGGGAATTGGAAAATGCCATTGAGAGAGCGGTGGTCCTTTCCAAATCCCGCACCCTCAATGTTGAAGATCTATCATTTATTCGGCCGCCGGATAAACCGATTTCAAAAACCTTATCGTTACGTGATATGGAAAAGGAATATATCCAACAGGTTCTTGAAGCGAACAACTGGAACGTGACTCAATCCGCCAAAATTTTAGGAATCAACCGGGTCACCCTTCACAAAATGATGAAACGGTATCGTTTGGAAAGGCCGGAAGGTTGACCTCAAAAAAAAAATCCGTCGGTGTGATTCCGGTGGGAGATGTCCCTGAAAGCACCTTACAGATCATAGCGGACCATATCACCGGACGTTTCAAACTTACCACTCAAATTCTTCCTCCTTTGGAACAACCCGAATATGCTTTTGATGAAAGACGGTTGCAATATAATGCCGGCATTATCATTGAGGCCATGGAGGCCATGCAATTCGGCAATCATGATAAGGTTATCGGTGTTCTCAATAAAGATCTCTTCGCGCCTTTATCCAGGCCGGGACGGCGAAACGATTGCTGGTCGCGACGGCGGAGCTCCTGTCCCGCATCACCAATCCGAGGGACCAGTCGACCGCGTTTCTTTTTGGAGACGGAGCCGGGGCTGCCATCGTGACAGACAGTGCGGACGGACACCGGCTCAACCGGATGGAGTTGTCGGGTGATGCCGAGCTCTACACGGCGATCCAGAGGCGGGGCGGCGGGGCGCGGCAGCCGGTACCGCAGCCCGGGGACAGCCTCG
>JAWOIY010000209.1:0-9812 GCA_046484425.1 Desulfobacterales bacterium
TTTGACAAACTCGTAAAAAGTCTTTTGTGAGCGCCATTTGAGCATTTGGGGAATCAGCGTTTCAAGCGGTGAAGCTTTAAAAATTTCAAACTGTTTGAGGCGCTTGCGCCGAGTTTTTGAAATTTAGCTTCACCGATGGGAACGCCCCCAAATGGTCACGGAGCGAGCAATATCGACTTTTTACGAAACCATCATTTTTCACAAATTGCAAAAACTTTTTTAAATGGATCAATATCACAGGGTTTGCTTTTAGACAACCAACAGCATTATTTTAACGTTTATCAGTGCATGTGGTTTAGGTGTTATGAGATTGATAAAATAATAGGTAAAACCTATTATTATGACCTGATTCTGCTCGCATTGAATATTCCTAAAACATGTGTATTTTTGTTGAAAATGAGTTAATTTGAATTTTTTGCAGTAAAGATTTTTTAAGATTAAAAACACAATTGGGGTTGGGTTATGAAACATTTCACGTATAATGTCTTAAGTCTGATGGTGATAACACTGTTAAGCGTAACGCCTAACGCTAAAGGAGCAGAAATAGAAGGAGTGCATTTTGAAAACACCTACGAGACAGACGGGATTAAAATGGAGATCCAGGGTACGGGACTGTTACGCTATCTCGGTTTTATCAAAGCCTATGTCGGTGCGCTTTACCTGGAAAAGGGAAGCTCTATAAAAGATGTTCTTTCTGACAAGCCCAAACGCTTGGAGGTTGAATACTTCCATGCTGTAAAAGGGGAAGATTTCGGGATTACCACAAACAAAATGATTGCAGAAAACACGGATGCACTGACTTTAGAAAAAATTCGACCACAAATTGATTATCACAACTCACTTTATGAAGATGTCCAACATGGAGACCGGTATTCACTGACATATATTCCGGGTAGGGGTACGGAGCTGGCATTAAACGGAAAAACAAAGGGCATTATCAAAGGTGCTGATTTTGCGTCCGCGCTCTTTTCAATGTGGTTGGGAGAATTCCCCATGAACGAGTCGTTTAAAAAGCAGTTGTTGGGGTTAAAATGAAAGCTGAAGCCCGAAAATCTGTTCCGTTTCATAAAAAGATTGCTTATGCTGCACCGGCTTATGCCCTTGCAGTGGTGGGCATACCGATTTATGTTTATATACCAAAGTTTTATACGGATATTATCGGGGTCAATGTTGTGTTAATCGGCTATATTCTCTTGAGTGTTCGAATCTTCGATGCCATAACGGATCCGGCCATAGGTTACATTTCCGATCGAACCAAGACGCCTTTCGGCAGAAGACGGCCGTTTATCGCAGGAGGGTCTTTTTTTGTTGCTCTGTCAATGTTCTTATTATTTAATCCACCGGAAGCTTCTTCATCTTATTCTGCCCTATGGTTCGGAGCTTGTATGTATGCGTTGTTTTTTTTCTGGACGCTGGTCAGTGTACCTTATGAATCTTTAGGCCCTGAAATTACCTTTGATTACAATGAGCGGATTTCTTTGTTTGGCGTTCGGGACGGTTTTTTAATTGCTGGAACACTCGCTGCTGCAAGTTCGCCGGCTCTCGTGGAATGGCTTTTTAATCTGTCAGATACCGCTCAGGGAGAACGGGCCAAATTTTTCTGGATTGCAGTAATTTATGCGCCTTTCGTTATCGGCTTTTCATGGTGGTGTGTGTTATCCATAAAAGAGCTACCTTCCCTGAATGTTATCCGTCCCTTGGGACTTATTAAAGGAATACGGCAGACGGGTCACAACCGACCGTTTGTCATTCTCCTCATAGCTTACACCATAAGTGCCATTGGGAATAACCTGCCGGCCACGTTGATACTGTTTTATGTAGAGTACGTATTACAATCAAAATTGGCGGACTTTTTCCTTCTGCTATACTTTGTTACCGGTATTATTTTCCTTCCTGGATGGATTTCGCTTTCACGAAAGATTGGTAAAAAACCGGCATGGTTGACGTCCATGGCCGTAAATACGAGCGCTTTTTTCGGTGTTTTTTTTCTTGGTCCGGGAGATGCAGTAATCTACGGGATACTGGTGTTTTTATCCGGAATTGGTTTCGGTGCCACTTTGGCAATTCCGTCTGCCATACAGGCCGACGTCATAGACTATGATGAATGGTTAACCGGTGAAAGGCGTGAAGGACAATATATCGGTTTATGGTCTATTTCAAAAAAGCTCGCGGCAGCGGTGGGTGTCGGGGTCGGACTTTCAATACTTGGCGCAGCAGGCTACACGCCCAATGTGGAACAATCTGAACAGGTAAAATTAGTTTTACGGACCCTGTATGCACTGGTGCCGTCTGTTTGTAATTTGATTGCCATTTTAATCGCACTGGCTTATCCAATCAACAGCAAGGTTCATGAAAACATACGAAAAGCCATTGATGATCGAAACGACGGAATCTTTGTGATCAACCCCATAAAACCAATATCTTCGAAGGTCTGAACATGAAACTTAAACTTCAATCCGTATACTGATAAAAATCCTCTGAATTAAGCGCAGGGGGAGAGATGAAATGGAACATTTAATTTTTATATTCAGCCTCAATTTGGCTGCTGTTATATTCATGATGATTATCGGATGGTTAATCAGCCTCGTTCTTAAAAATGTAACTGTCGTAGATAGCTTGTGGGGATTGGGATTTGTCATCATTGTTTGGACAACCTTTTTTTTAACGGATGGTTTTTTAGGACGAAAGCTGTTAATCGCATTTCTGGTCACGTTGTGGGGTGTAAGGCTCAGTATTTATCTGACATGGCGCAACTGGGGAAAGGGTGAGGATCCGAGATATGGTTTGTGGCGTGAAAAGAGCGGAAAACATTTCTGGATCGTGAGCCTTTTTAAGGTGTTTTTGCTCCAGTCTGTATTTTTGTGGGCCATTTCCGTTTCAATTCAGTACGGAGTTGTGTCTAAAAAACCTGAAATGATAACCTGGCTGGATTTGTGCGGTTTAATTTTTTGGGGGGTGGGTTTTATATTTGAAGCTGTTGGTGATTGGCAGTTGGCAGTATTTAAATCCAACCCGACCAATAAGGGAAAAGTAATGGATAAGGGATTGTGGGCCTATACCCGGCATCCCAATTATTTTGGTGAATGCCTCATGTGGTGGGGTATTTTTCTCATTTCATTTTCAGCGCCAAACAGCTGGTGGACCATTGTGAGTCCGCTGATCATCACCACGGTGCTGCTGAAAATGACAGGGATTCCCTTAACAGAAAAAACCATTGTAACCCATCGACCGGGTTATAAGGAATACATTCAGCGTACCAATGCTTTTATTCCCTGGTTTCCGAAGGCAAAGAAAAAACAAAGTATTTGATGGATCAGACATATAGACGCCAAAGTTAAACCGGGGGAGCAAACCCCGTGAAACATGGATGTTGGTCAAACCAGGGGAGAAAGTAAGGGCTCCCTTCTGCACATGGGTTTGGTCAACAGCATTTGAACATCCCCGAGATATCTTTCCGCAAACCCCCCCTCACAGTAGCAAAGATAATATTCCCACATTCGAATAAACGTCTCTGAAAATCCCAATTTACGAACGTCATCAATGTGATCAAAAAAACGTTTTCGCCATTCGGCAAGTGTTCGAACATAATGGGCTGTGATATCCTCAAGATGAAACAGCTTCAGATCAGTCTCACGGGCGATGGAACTCATAATGGCATGGATTGAGGGAATACAGCTGCCCGGAAAGATATACCGCTTGGAGAAATCAACCGAGCGTTTATGAATGTCAAACACCTGATCAATAATGGTGATGGCCTGTAGAAGCATCATTCCGTTCGCTTTGAGCAACCGACTGCAGATTTGAAAAAAAGTATCCAGATACTGATGACCCACCGCTTCGATCATTTCAATGGAAACAAGTTTGTCATATCTGCCGCCAAGATGTCGATAATCCTTGCGAAGCAATCTGATTCGATGGGCCACGCCGGATGTCGAGATGCGTTTTTCGGCCAAAGCATACTGTTCATCGGAAATGGTTGTGGTTGTCACGCGACATCCGTAATTTTTTGCAGCATGTATGGAAAAACCGCCCCATCCGCCGCCGATTTCAATGACATGGTCTTCGGGATGAAGCTGGAGTTTGCGGCAGATTCGATCATATTTTGCTAAGGAGGCTGCTTCGAGCGTACTGTTTTCATGGTCAAAAATGCCGCAGGAGTAGGTCAATGTTTCATCCAGAAAAAGCCCATAAAAATCGTTTCCCAGATCGTAATGGGCAACGATATTTTCTTTGCTGCCTTTCAGGGTATTGCGTCGAACGTAGTGATACAATTTGTGAGCAGGATCAGAGAGCCAAGACCAACCCTTGTCCATTTTTTCCATCATTTGCCGGTTCAAAATAACCAGTCGTATGACATTGGTCAGATGGGATGTTGACCATAGTCCGGCCATATAGGATTCGGCAGAACCAATGCTGCCACCGAAAACGGTACTCGTATAAAATCGTGGATGATTTACATAAATGGTCGCCTGCAAAGGAATCGTTTCGGATGATTGACCAAATTGGTACTGCTGATTTTTTTCGATCAGGGTGAGTTTTCCTATCTTAAAATCTTTCATCAGCACGAAAAAAAATTTGCGGGACAGTCTGTCGATAAACGTTTCCCGAAAACATTCCATGGCAGATACTTTACATGGCAAGAATGTTTCCGTCATGGGTCATTTCCTTTATATGGCAGTTATTTTTTTTTGAGGATGCGTAAAAAATGGCGTTTTTTTCAGGAGCAGACGCAGTGCCTGAAAATAGATCATTGCGGTCACTTTCATGGTCATAAACGGGTATTTCAAGAGCACGCAGGTTAATTCTTTATGGCTGATAGATCGCCTTTTCAGCATCAGACTGGCATCGAACAGCTTTTTACCTTTTTCGATATCGATCATATGAACGCGAAGTACCTGCCCGGGGACACGAAATCGCCAGTCGTACTGTATATCCATATCAATAAACGGTGAAACATGAAAAATTTTGTTGAAACGATATCGACGCCAATGATCAACGGGGTGTTCATTTTGGCTATCACCGAATACATAACAATGGTGCTCCCCCCAGGGGGTATTATGGATTTCAACCACAATGGTTTCAACCCATATACCTGAAGCGTCGTAGCAGTAATAAAAACTGGCCGGATTAAAACAATATCCAAAATATCTTAGATGGGTCAGCAGACGAATCGGCCCGACCGGTCGGTTTCCAAGGTGCGATTGAACAAGATCCCGAACAGCCGTGTCGATGGGCACGGAAGGATCGCCAAAATGATCTTCGCGGCGAAAATAAGCAATATTTAATTTTTGGTATGACCACAGGGGGTGAATATCGAAAAGTGTGGGGAGTTCCTTCAGATCGAGAAACATAAAAAAGAGTCGGTATTGAAACATGTTCGGCCTGGGTCTGAATCGCCGATGCCTTACAGATCCTTCATATATAGAGCTCTTTATCACGACAATGTTTTCCCAAAGTGTTTGCAAACCGACAGGGCACTGTTCACGCCGTCCTCATGAAATCCGTAACCCCAGTAGGCTCCGCAGAAATAGGTTCGATTTTTTCCGTTGATTTCATCCTGTTTCCGGCGAGCGCTTAAACTGTTCGGATCGTAGACCGGATGATGGTAACTGATGCGTCGAATAACTCGATCCGGGTGGATCTTCTCCGGCATGTTTAAGGTTACGCAAAACTCTTCCGTCGCCCCCAGGCTTTGTAGGATATTCATATCATAGGTCAGCGCAACCCTCCCTTTTTCTTCTTTTGGGATGTGATAGTTCCAACTGGCCCAGGCCGTTCTTTTGGGCGGGAGGACCGATTTGTCGGTGTGCAAAACAGCCAGATTTTCCTGGTAGGGAATAGTGCCTAAAACTTTTCTTTCCAGGTCCGAAGGATCCGACAGCATCTGGAGTGCCTGGTCGCTGTGAGTGGCGATGACCACCTGATCAAAGGTTGCCGTGTCTCCTCCTTTCGTGGTGATATCGACTTTTTCCGGAAATCGTTTGACCGATTCAACCGGTGAGTTCAGACGGATCTTGTTTTTATAGGGGCGGGTTAAGGGACCGATATACTGGCTCGAACCTCCTTTGATGACCAGCCATTGCGGCTGATGACGTACATTCAGAAAACCATGGTTGTTAAAAAATTCTACCAGATATCGTGCCGGAAATTTTCTAAACTGAACAGGATCCGCAGACCAGATGGCTTCGCCCATGGGAATAATGAAATGTTCAATAAAAGTATGACTGTAATTCTTTTGTTCCAAATAGGACTGAAGGGTTATGCGGTAATCATCGGATCGAATGAGTTCCGGCGCTTCACGCCGGAACCGAAGCGCATCCCAAAGCATCCGATAAAATGAGGGACGGAAAAGGTTTTTTCGCTGAACAAACAGAGCGTTCAAGGTGCTGGGACAAAAAACCAGCCCTGTTTGATCGCATTGAACGCTAAAACTCATGTTCGACGGTTGCCAGGCCACCCCAACTAACCGCATCAATTTGATAAAATTCGGGTAGGTTTTTTCATTGAATACGATGAAACCGGTGTCCACCGGATAGGAAATACACCCGATTGATACATCTATGGTGTTGGTATGTCCGCCGATGTAGTCATTGGCTTCATACATAACTATGTCGTGGTCTTGACTGAGCAAGTACGCGGATACCATTCCGGAAATGCCGGAACCAATAACTGCAATTCGCATCGATCTGCTCCCTTTTTAATTACGATCCGAGACTTTTTGCTGCTGCGAATATAGGTTGCCAAATACATATCGTTGCCGGTAAACTCCAGAGCATTTATTTTGTCTTCAATTTTTCAAGCAGGTTTGAAAGCTGAACCACATGCCGGCGCTCTTCCCTGATGATCTTATCGATCCGATCCTGTCCTGATTGAGCAGGTATCAAATCTTTTATCCCAAGATAAAATAGAATCGAGTCTTTCTCAAGTCCCACTGCTATTCGGACTATTTCCTCAAGAGTTTCATCTCCGGTGAGGGAATCGGCAACAGAAGGACTCCCTTCACCACCCATGGTGTCCGCCATTGCGGCAAGATACTGAGAAACCTCGTCATAGGGGTCGAACACCTTCGGACTTTTATCCTTTTCGGTAAGGGCGGTTCGCATTTCGGTGAATATCTTCTGGTGCCCATCTTCCATTTTGGCAAGGCCTTCCAGAAATTTTTTATTTTTGGTATCGGATTGCAAACCTGCGGCCTTCCGGTAAAAGGCAGCACCGTTATTTTCAATGCGGATTGCCATTTCAAAAATCTCTTCAGCGTTAAACACGATGGCCATTTTGTTTTCTCCTTTTTTATTTATCTTATTGACTGACAACCAATGAGTTATCGTTTTGCCATAAATTCTTAATTTATTTCTGGTGTTATATTAAAGACATGAAAGTTAAAGATTCTTTTTGAAGCATCCTTAAAATAGGGTTGAAGGGCTTCCCGGGTCACCGGAAACGCAAGTTCTTCTTTGGTCACCGGATCAAGTATTAAATCAATCATTATCACAACAAATCAAGTTCGAACAGGATTTTATATGTAAACCGAGAATCATAATTTCATCGAAAATTTCAATTTAATGTGAAGCGGATATCGATAACCCGAAGGATGGCTATGGTTGCTCTGATCAAATTTCCATTTTCCGCATGTAGGTTTATTACCATCTTTTTTTGAAACCATAAATGACGTTCATTTAACTGATCGTCCAAAATAAATCGTAAAATTTTTGCCTGAGCCATGCGGTGTTTTCTTTTGGCAGACTATCTTCCTGATTGCAATTCTATGAACTTTAATATTATATTATTCATGAGCAATAGTCGATGGGGTTTTATCAGCTTTCCAAAAGGTTAAAAGGAAATTTTCTAATTGATTTGTATTAATAGAAAATTTATGAAAATGCATCTGAAACAGCTAAAATGCATAAATAGACCCAAATACCTTTTCTTGATTTTTTACAATTAGTTAGAGTATTATATTAGATATGATACAGAATCACTTTTTTTCAATCCATTTTAACTTAAACATTCAAAGGAGGTAAAAAATGTCCGAAAAAGAAAAAAAGGACGTCTGGGTACGGGTTAAGGATAATGCCGGAAATGAGTTTATCTGTCCTCTCAATGCTCTGAAAGAACGCAAATCGGCAACGGAGGACGAGTTGGAAAATTGCGTGGATGATGCAGTCGTCGGACGCTACGCCGGAAATATTGAAAATGCATAGTACAAGATCAGCCCCAAAAATACGGTTTCCGAGCTGATGAAGGTACTGGATTAAGATGACGCATTACGAAGACATCAAAAAACAAATACGAGAACTTTTCATTAACCAGAAATTGGCTGTTTTATCCTCTCATCATTCCGGTCAACCCTACGCCAGTTTGATCGCATTTGTAGGTAAAGAAGACCTTAAAGAGATTTTTTTCATAACCCCGCGAACGACGCGAAAATTTGCAAATTTAACGGCGGATTCAAGGGTTGCAATATTGATCAACAGCAGTTTGAACATGGATTCTGATTTTCATGAGGCGGTATCTGTAACAGCCTTGGGCATTGCCAAAGAAATCAATGGAGACGAAAAAAATGACATTCTTGGTCTTTACTTAACCAAACACCCCTATCTGGAAGCATTTTCAACATCGCCGACATGCGCCTTGGTGGGTGTGACCATAACGACCTATGTCATGGTGAAAAACTTTCAACATGTCATGGAGCTGCATATCGATAAATGAACTGGATCCTATCACCATTAAAAGTCAGGCCGGATCATCGTAACCGCATTGGACCAAAAGCGTATGGGTTGTCCCTTATGGCGCAAGAGGGGTTTAATATTCCGGACACCTTGTTTCTAACTGTTGATGCGTACAACGCGTTTGTGAATGCTGCCGGACTTCGAGAACGCATACTTCTCGAGCTGAATCGTAAAAAATTTAAAGACATGCGATGGGAAGAGATCTGGGACTGTGCCACCCGCATTCGCCATTTGTTCTTGAAAAAGCAGATCCCCGGCCCTCTCAAATCATATTTAACCGATAAAATTCAATCACACTTCAACGGTAAGACCCTTGCCATCCGCTCATCGGCTCCGGACGAGGATGCTTCAGGCTCCTCTTTTGCGGGCTTACATGAATCGTTTGTCAATGTACGGGGATCATCGTCAATCCTGGATCATATTCGATTGGTCTGGGCGTCATTGTGGTCTGATGCTGCACTCCTTTATCGACAGGAAATCGGATTGGACGTTGAAAAAAGTGCAATGGCCGTTGTGCTTCAGGAAACGGTAACAGGAAGTCGATCCGGTGTGGTTTTCAGCCAGAACCCCAATGACAAGACCCAAGTCATTATTGAATCTGTCTACGGACTGAACCAGGGACTTGTGGATGGAATGGTGGAACCGGATCGTTGGGTTCTGGATCGTGACAAAAAAACAGTGCTGTCCCACAAACCGGCTCAAAGGGAACATTGGATGATTCCATCGGAACATGGCGTAGAGACGGCGCCCTTGCCCGAAGATTTGTCCGGGCGACCCCCTCTGAACAGCAAAGAGGCACTTGGTATATGTGATTTGGCATTCCGGGCGGAAGCGTTATTTAAAGCCCCGCAGGATGTTGAATGGACAATTAAAAATGATACGCTGTACGTCCTCCAATCGCGCCCCATAACAACCTTGTCGCCCAGTGAAACACAAGATAAACGTGCCTGGTATCTCAGCCTTCACCGAAGCTTTAAAAATCTACAAGATCTTCGTAACACCATTGAAGAAACGCTGATTCCTGAAATGACAAAAACGGCCAAAGATCTGGCGGAACAAGATATTATGGTTTTATCCGATCGA
>JAWOIY010000256.1:0-32498 GCA_046484425.1 Desulfobacterales bacterium
GCACATGAAGGACTGCTGGTCACCCTTGAGGGTGGATATACCATGCCGATAGAGGAAGGGGTGAAGCTGGGTATATCGCTGTTCACGACCTATGCAGACGATGACTACATGGAGACCTATTTCAGTGTGAATCCCCGTAACGTCGGGACCAGCGGGTTACCCTTTTACGAAGCCGAAAGCGGCATCAAGGATTTCGGCGCGATGGCGAACCTGGTTTATGCGCCCTGGGAAAACTGGGGAATAACGGGGATTCTGGGATTGAAACAACTCATAGGGGATGCAAAAGACAGCCCCGTGGTGGATCAGGAAGGCAGTGAAAGCCAGATTTTCTGTGGAGTCATGGCTACCTATCGCTTTTAGTAAAACTTCGAAAGAATGAAATGGAAATATCAAAACTTCAAAATTCATGTGATATCGTTTAGGGGGTTTGGCTTTATTGCATTTCGTAAAAAATTAGCGTACCGGAACAAAATCAAGCCATTTTTTCACCAGTGACATCGTCAATCAGGCGCCAGCCCCCTTCAGCGATAGGGTAACATGCACGGTACCTTCTTCAGCTTTCCTTTTCATGGGGAGTCCGCTGCGTCTATCATGCCGGTTCCCTCTGCAAAATCATAAATCTATGATTTAACCAAGTTAGCATACGTTTATCCTCCATTTTCCAGTAAATTGCGGGTCGATACGTCTTCTATGATCAAATTTCTAATAGATTGTCTTGCTGATTTTCGATCTTTTCTTATTTCTTACTTTTTTTGAATTAACGTTTAAAAGGAGTGGAGATTAGGAATCTCCACTCATCGAACAAATGAATAGCCGATAAAAAAGAAATTGGAATCGATGCTTTTGTTAGGGACTTTAAGGCCGGCATTGGAAATATGATGGTATCGATAGGAGAACCTGATGAATTGGTCGTCTTTTACGGCGTAACGAAATCCGAAGCATACGCCAGGCTTGCATCACCGGTGAGTTCCTTAAATACCTTGTTCCAGGATATAAGGAAGGGCACGAACTCAGTCTGGACGGTAAGAGGTCCGCACCCCGCTTAACGGACGAAAGCTTTGTGCCCTGAGTACACTGCGTCTTCGCCTAACTCTTCTTCGATACGCATGAGCTGGTTGTATTTTTCCACCCGCTCGCCGCGACAGGGGGCGCCGGTTTTGAGATGACCGGTGGCCATCGCTACGGTGAGGTCGGCAATGAAGCTGTCCACCGTCTCGCCAGAGCGGTGCGAAACCATCGCGCCCCATCCGGCTTTGCGCGCCATTTCGATGGCGGCAATTGTCTCGGTCAATGAGCCGATCTGGTTGAGCTTGATCAGCACGGCGTTGGCGGAATTCTCGGCGATACCGCGAGCGATGCGTTCGACATTGGTGACGAACAAATCGTCGCCTACCAGTTCGATTTGGCGGCCCAAGGTCTGGTTGAGCAACTTCCAGCCGTCCCAGTCATCCTCTGCCAGACCATCTTCCAGAACCGAAATAGGGTACTTCCTAACCCAATCTGCCCACACCGCGACCAGCTCGGCAGAGGTGATTTTGCGGCCTTCAGTGCGCAGGTTGTAAAGCCCATCTTCGTAGAAGCCGCTGGTCGCCGGATCGAGGGCAATCACAATGTGTTCTCCAGGCTTGTAGCCAGCCTTTTCGGTGGCTTTGAGGATCATCTCCACTGCTTCGGCGTTGGTTTTAAGCGCTGGGGCAAAGCCTCCCTCATCGCCCACGCCGGTAGCATAGCCGCTGCTTTTCATGACGCCCTTTAAAGCCTGGTAGACCTCGCTGCCCCATCGCAACGCCTCACGGAAATTAGGTGCACCAACCGGAGCGATCATAAACTCCTGGAAGTCGGTGCCCTGCCAGTTGGCATGTACACCCCCGTTCAAAATGTTGAACATGGGCACTGGTAAGACCCTGGCTGACACGCCGCCAAGATAACGGTAGAGCGGCAGGCCCACCGAGTCAGCCGCGGCGCGCGCAACTGCCAAACTAACTCCCAGGATCGCATTCGCCCCCAGCTTGCTCTTATTGGGCGTACCGTCCAGCGCCAGCATCGCCCGGTCAACGGCGCCCTGGTCCATGCCATTCATGCCGATAACGGCGGCGCCAATTTCACTGTTTACATGCTCTACGGCTTTCAGCGTACCCTTTCCGCCGTAGCGGGTTTTATCCCCGTCTCGCATTTCCAACGCTTCATGCACGCCGGTGGACGCGCCGGAAGGCACCGCTGCACGGCCAAAGGCACCATCCTCAAGGGTAACTTCGACTTCAACCGTGGGATTGCCTCGTGAATCCAGAATCTCTCTTCCAAGTACTTTTACAATCTTTGACATAATAACCTCCTCGAATTTCGTTACCGACTCTCAAAAACCACGACGCTGCGCGGAGAAACAGGATAGGAAGATTCCTTTGATCACGAGTTTACACGGTTTTAAAAAAAGTATTGTCCATGAAGCGGTTTAACAAATAAATCTCCCAGACCCCTCAATTAATTTATTGCTCATCCTGCTTCCCCAGATCGAGAATACGTTTTGAATATGCTTTTTTCAATTCACTCAAATAATTTCGATCTATTGGCCCCTTCCACGTAACCACTTGTGTAAACCGTTTGGGAATGGTCACTGCATGGGGATCAAAGCCCGTAGCCAGGCGGATCTGCCAGCGCATCCTTTGAATGCGTTCACTGATAGCCTTCAAGTCATCTGCGAGATTTTGGTAGCCAAGAGAAGCGAGACAATCATTCAATAAAGCAACTTTGTAAACCTCCCGGGCAAAAAGACAGGACACCATCGATGTGAGCAAGACACGTTCCTGCTCATCCTGTACGAGGAACTCGACGGCTTTGCTCACGTCCTTGTCATCGTGCTTTTGATCGTAAGCGTATCCGCCTGAATCCAGGTGGGAGTGGCGAAACCCAAGGGCCTGTGAGATAAAGAAGACCTCACCCGTGGCGTATCCCGCCATCTCCTGGCCGAGCACACAGGCAAACTCCTGACCACCATATTGTTCCGCTGCTTTTAGAGTACCCTGGCCGAGCAAGCGGTAAAAAGCATTTTCCGCTGTGCCAATGTAATTCAGGGCGAGGGCATAGGTCTTGGCATCCCCGAATTTAAGCGGAACAAGCGTCTCTTTTTCCGAAATCAAACCTTTTTCAAAGGCCTCCGTGGCCCAGGCCATTGCAACGCCCGCGGATATGACGTCGAGTCCGTTCTTTTCCGTCACATCGATGAGGGAAAGGATCCTGAAGGGGTCTGTGACACCCAGAAAGGAACCCACCGCAAAGTTGGGCTCGTGGTCATAAGAGACCTGGCGGTAGAGATACTGGTTGGGTTCCATGAACTTTTCCCGCACATAACCCACATGGATACAGCCCACCGGGCAACCGGCACAGGCCATATTCCGAAGCAGGGTTTTATCCGCGAACTGCTCTCCGGTCATCTCGTCGATGCTCTCGTCCGAGGTTTTCTGGAGATTCCGGTACGGCATGGCCTTAAGCTTATTTAACAACACCACGTTGGCCGGGGTCCCCAGGTTGTGGTATTTGTGCATCATTTCCGTAGCGGTCACCTGGGTGTATACATCCTGAAAGACCTTTGCATAGGCTTTTCCATCAGGAAGTGCAAAATTGCCGTCCCCAATGATCACAATGGCTTTGAGGTTTTTAGCCCCCATTACGGCGCCGGAACCCAGTCGCCCGAAATGGCGGTAGGTGTCGGCATTGATCAATGCCATGGCCGAACCGTTCTCGCCGGCCGGCCCGATGCGCAGGATACTCCGGTGCCCCCTGCCCTTGAACATGCCGCGCAGCATCTTGCCGGCGGCGGAAAGGTCTAAGCCCCAGAGGTAGTGGATTTCCTTCACTTCCAGATGGCGTGAGCCGACCGCTACACAGGACGGCTTCGCGGCCTTGCCTGTAATGATGAGCGCGTCGAGGTCGGCAAAGCGCAGCGCCAGCGCCGAACGGCCGCCGGCATGACTCTCTGCGTACTGGTCGTGATAGGGAGACTTAAAGGCGCAGACGGTCTTGCTCATGAGCGGGAAATAGCCCGTGAGAGGGCCGATGGCGAAGATGAGCGGCTGATCGGGATCATTCCACGATTTCTCCGGATGGCCATACCTGGTGAATAAGAGCGCCGCAAGTCCGCTTCCGCCGGCAACGCTGTCTCTTCCCTCCAGCATCACCAAATTGCCGCGGCCGGTGCCCAGATCAACAACGAGTACTCTAAAGCTGTCTCTGATCATGATGCACCTCCTTTCTCTGCAGGCATTGTCGCCCCGACATCTCTCATCTCCAGACAATCGTGCGGGCAAAAGGAAACGCAGCGGCCGCAATGGATGCAGACGAACGGATCGCCGGTGGGGTCCAGATAGACGGCACCCACCGGGCAGGCACGGGCGCATTCTCCGCACCGAATGCAGAGCCTTTTCCGTACCACGGCGCCCCCTCCCTTCCTTTGAGAATACGCACCTGTCGGGCAGGCCTGCGCACAAGGGGCCGGTTCGCAGGCAAGACAGGTCCTGGCCTGAAAACCAGTGGACAACCCCCCCGATGAGGCGATGCGGATGCCCGCCGTGTCCCACGAAAGGTTTTTGTATACAAGACGCGCACAGGCAAGGGAACATGAATGGCAGCCGATGCAGCGTTCCATGCGTGGCGTGGTCAGAATCTTCATAGGTTTTATTTCCTCTCCCTTAATTTTTTCTACCCAGGGTCTCGATGTCCGGCAATTTCTTTCCCTCGATATATTCGAAGGAGGCGCCGCGCCCGGTCGAGATGCGGCTGATCTTTTCGGTAACCCCGGCCTGATGGACGGCTACCGCCGAATCTCCACCCCCACAATTCTGAAGGCTGAAGGCTCGGACATTGCCCTGGCAATGGCAAACGTCATCTATCCTATCCGATTGTGTATTTCCCCAGTTTCACCATGATTGGTCGGGCTTTCCAAATTTTGTCGCAGTACTCTTTGATGGAGCGATCCGAAGAAAACTTCCCCATTCTTGCCACATTGAGGATCGACATCCGCGTCCATCCGGCTGGTTCCTTATAAGCAAGGCTCACCTGCTCCTGGCTTTGCACATACGATCGAAAATCGGCAAACAAGAGATAGGGATCGCCGTACAACAAGGAATCGACCAAGGGGTTGAAAAGTTTCCTGTCTCCTCTAGAGAACGCCCCGGAGGAGATCTGATGCACGGCTTCCCGGAGTTCCGGATCCGAGTTGTAAACTTGTTTCGGGTTGTAGCCCTTCGCCTTCAATGCATAGACCTGCTCCGCAGTGAGGCCGAAGAGGAAGAAGTTATCCTCTCCCACCTCTTCCCGGATCTCGATGTTGGCACCGTCGAGCGTTCCGATTGTCAAGGCGCCATTGAGTGAGAACTTCATGTTTCCCGTTCCGGATGCCTCTTTCCCCGCCGTTGAAATCTGCTCCGAAAGGTCGGCCGCAGGATAGATGTGTTTGGCGTTCGTTACGTTGAAGTCCGGAAAGAAAACCACCTTCATTCGGCCGGCCACATCCGGATCATTGTTGATGACTTCTCCCACCCCGTTGATGAGCTTTATGATCAGCTTGGCCATAAAGTAGCCCGGAGCAGCCTTACCTCCGAAGATAAAGCTTCGAGGGGTCACTATCATCTTCGGGTCATGTTTGATCCGATTGTAAAGTGTGATGATGTGAAGGACGTTCAGATGCTGTCTTTTGTATTCATGAATCCGTTTCACCTGGATGTCGAAGATAGAGTCGGGATTGAGCGCAATCCCCGTGCGTTCCTGAATGACAACGGCGAGGTCCTGTTTGTTTTCCCTTTTAATCCGCTGCCACTCTTTTTGAAAATTCGGGTCGTCCAGGGAGGATTCGAGACCTTTGAGTTCCTGAAGGTTCTTGATCCAGCCCTCGCCGATCCTGCTGCTGATGAGACGGCTCAGCTTTGGATTACTTACAAGCATGAAACGCCGAGGCGTCACTCCGTTTGTCACGTTGGTAAACTTCTCCGGCATGCATTCGTGGAAATCCCGCATGACGTCCCTTTTCAGCAACTCGCTGTGAAGTTCCGCCACCCCGTTGATCGCATGGCTGCCTACGCTGGCCAGTTGGGCCATGCGGACATAGCGCTCCCCTTTTTCATCGATCAGAGACATGCGGCTGAGCCGCCCATCGTCACCCGGATATTTCACACGAAGCTCGTCCAGAAATTGTCGATTGATCTCGTAGATAATTTCGAGATGCCTCGGCAGAAGGCTTCCGAACAAGGGGAGGGACCATTTCTCCAGAGCCTCCGGAAGAAGCGTATGATTTGTATAGCCGAAAGTGTTCCGGGTCGTATGCCATGCCTGCTCCCATTCGATCTGGTGGTCATCCACCAGAAGCCTCATCAGTTCGGCCACTGCAATCGAAGGATGCGTATCGTTGAGCTGTATGGCGATTTTCTCATGAAACGTCTCCGGCCTGCCTCCCATCAGGAGGTGGATCCGCAGCATATCCTGGAGGGAGCAGGAGACGAAGAAATATTGTTGCGCGAGCCTGAGCTTCTTTCCGACCTCCGGTTCATCATTGGGGTAGAGGACTTTGGTAACGGTCTCCGAGACGACCTTCTCACCCACTGCACCGTAATAGTCCCCCACATTGAATTCTTGAAAGTCGAAAGACTCCACGGCCTCCGCCTTCCACAGGCGTAAGGTATTGCAGGTGTTGACCCTGTAGCCGGCGATGGGGGTATCATAGGCCGTTCCCTTTACCTCGCGACCGGGAATCCAGCGCACGCGATAACGTCCCTGATCATCATGATAGGCTTCGGTACGTCCGCCCCACTTCACATGATATGCGATCTCCGGCCGGTGTATCTCCCATGGGTTGCCAAGGCGTAGCCACTGATCGGTAATCTCCATTTGCCAGCCATCCCGAATCTCCTGGTCGAATATCCCGAATTCATAACGGATGCCGTAGCCCACTGCCGGGATTTCGAGGGTGGCAAGACTATCCATATAACAGGCTGCCAACCTGCCCAGCCCTCCGTTTCCAAGTCCCGGTTCTTCTTCCTGTTCAATGATTTTCTGGAAATCCAGGCCGAGATCTTCCAGTGCCCGGCGCGCCTCATCATAGATTCCCAGGTTGACCAGATTATTCTCCAGGTGGGGTCCGAGGAGAAACTCCGCCGACAGGTAACTCACAATGCGAACCCCCGGCTTATTGTAGTTTTGGACGGTGTGCAGCCAGCGTTCGAGGAGTTGATCGCGAACAGTGAAAGCAAGGGCCATATAAAAGTCGTTCGGAGTTGCCGTCTCAAGAACCCTTCCCTGGGTGTAATAAAGATGACGGAGAAACTCCCTGGTGAAATTTTGAATCTCCTTGCTTTTGACTGTGGCCTCAGGCAACGGTTTTTTTTCTGCATTTTTCTTTGTGATGTTGCGCTTAATTTTTTTTATCATTAGACTCGCCTCCAAACGCTTTTATTATGGTGTAAAAATCCGGCTTTTTCGAACCTAACCTCCCCCCGACCCTGCACGAAGATCGATGATCTCCATGCGGTGATTCCTTTCCGGGTGTTTTGTGGAGGGCCCTTCGGTCAGAATAGCGAGCTTTTCTACGATGCCATGGTCGCTCAGCCAGCGCTTCACATAGCCCTTCCAATGTTCCGGGTGCTCCGGCTCATACACCGGATAGACGCCCGAGGAAAACTGGAGTCGCCGGCAGGTCGACTCCTGGGAGCTTATGGCCACGGTCCAGACAGGGAACCGGAACCTCGCAATGCTCCTCGCGGTGGTTCCACCATGCGTCGGGACGAAGACGGCGGCAGGAGACGCATATCCCAGGCACGCCTCAACGCCGATGGCCACCAGGTGTTGCGGCTGGATTATCCCTGTGAGATCGATCCCCCGGTACAGCTCTTTCACTGCAATAGCAGAACGACGCGACTCCACGGAGACCGCTATCTTTGCGAGCATCTCAACCGCGTCAACGGGGTATTTCCCCATGGCCGATTCGGCCGAGAGCATAACGCAATCGGTCCCGTCAAGGATCGCGTTGGCTACGTCCGTCGCCTCTGCTCTCGTGGGACGTCGGTTGTCCGCCATGGACTCAAGCATCTGGGTTGCCGTGACAACGGGCTTTGCCCGCATGTTTGCAAGACGCATCAGATGCTTTTGCACAACAGCAATCTGTTCGATCGGGATCTCGACACCGAGGTCGCCGCGGGCGATCATGATCCCGTCGGCCGCGTCGAAGATCGCGTCGATGTGATCGAGCGCACCGGATCGTTCAATTTTGGCGATGATGAATAGGTGATGCCCAAGATCTGCGGCTGCCTTGCGGACGGCTTCGATATCCGCAGCCCCTTCGACAAAGGACTGGCTTACAGCATCCACACCATTTTCCAAGGCGAACTTGAGGCATTCGTAGTCCCTCTGGGTAAACGCGCTGACCCCAAGATCGATGCCCGGCAGGTTGAGCCCCTTGCGCGACCGGAGTTCTCCGCCGACCTTTACCGTGCAGAGCACGTCCCTCCCCTTCACTTCGACCACTTCTATCTGGATATAGCCGTCATTCAGGAAAAGGGTATCACCCTTCTTCACGGCCCGAGGAAGGGCGTCAAAGGAAACGGAGACACGGCTCGTATCCCCGGCAATGTCGTCGGTGGTCAGCGTGAAGGGGTCGCCCGGTTTCAGTTCGATGGGCTCCGGGTCAATCTTTCCGATCCGTATCTTCGGGCCAGAAAGGTCGGCCAGGATGGCGATGCGACGGCCGACGGAGGCCGAAGCCACCCTGAGGTTTTCGATGATCTTCTGGTGAGCCGCGAAGTCGCCGTGGGAAAAGTTGATCCGGGCGACGTTCATGCCGGCTTCGATCATCTGCTTCATCACAGCAGGAGACTCCGATGCCGGCCCTATGGTACACACGATCTTAGTTTTATGATTCGGAAGAGCCATGTTGATTTCTCCAATGCTTTTCATCAGTTCTGGGCATTACCGCATCTCCTTCGGTTGCCCTGTTACGGTGATGACGCTGTTCCAAACCCATCCCTCCGGATCCACCTTCTTTCGCTTCGAAGTTGCCATGGGAATCGGCACATGGGTGAATTCATTGACCCAGAAACCCGCTACCATGTTGGTCTTTCCCGCCATGCCTGCATGAACGGCGTTCTGTCCCAAAAGGAGGCAGAAGGCGGAATCATTGGCATCGGATGGGATACTCCGGATGGTGTAACTGGGATCAATATACTTCAGGATGATCTCCATACCCTGCTGTTTGAAATGGGCATTGATCCGGTCCCTGAGAAAGATCCCGATGTCCTGAAACCGGACATTGCCCGAGGCATCCCGCTCCCCGGTCTTCTCCAAAATGTCCTGACCTGCTCCTTCCGCCACCACGATGACCGCGTGTTTTCTCCTTTCCAGTCTCTGGTTGAGGGCCTTGAGCAAGCCCTCCAGGGTAAATGGGACTTCAGGGATGAGGCAGAAGTTCACATCGCTATATGCCAAGGCAGCATAGGCGGCAATGAATCCCGACTCCCGACCCATCAGTTTTACCAGCCCGATCCCATTTTTTGCACCCTGGGCCTCAATGTAGGCCGAGGTGATCGCTCTTCCTGCCTCGGAGACCGCTGTGGCAAAACCAAAGGACCTCTGGATATAGGAGATATCATTGTCAATCGTCTTTGGGATACCGATCACGGCTATCTTCAATTTCCGATGTTCGATCTCATCGGCGATGGCACTCGCTCCGCGTAATGTCCCGTCGCCTCCGATCGTGAAAAGAATTCCGATATTCATCTGCTCCAACGTATCGACCATCTCGCCGATGTCTTGATTCCCCCGTGACGAACCCAGAATCGTCCCGCCCTGCTCATGAATACGGTCCACCAAAGCAGGCGACAAATCTACCGGTGCGTGCCCGAAACGATAGGTGAGACCCTCGTAGCCGTAGCGAAAACCATAAACCGTTCTTATCCCGTAACTATGGTGAAGACACAGGACAATCGACCGAATCACACTGTTTAATCCCGGGCAGAGCCCTCCACACGTGACGATGCCGCATTTGAGCTTTGAAGGGTCAAAGTAGATCTTTTCTCTGGGTCCTGCCCTTTCGAAAGATGGAACGGGCCTGCCACCCTCAAAATATACTTTTGCCTCATTCAAACTCGAATGAAAAAGCACCCGCTCCTCATTTTTCACAAAGCAGACACCCTTTAGGGGAGAGGGAATGCGGCCCTCACCCAGCCTCGAAACCTCAAAATTCAGATCACCTGACATGATCACTGCTCCTTTTGTCCTTAAGGTGTGGACCGTTATTAACGACCCCCTTCAAAAAGGGTGGTTCCGACACCCCTCAAGTCGGCTATCGCCTGCTTCACCCGCTCTGCCAGGGCAGCCTCCGCAAGCTTCATATAGGAACGGGGATCGTATTTCTCCTTGTTCCCCACATTTCCATCAATCTTGAGGACGCCCTCGTAGTTCTTCATCATGTGATCCACAATTGGTCGGGTGAACGCATACTGGGTGTCGGTGTCGATGTTCATCTTGACAACCCCGTAGTCAACCGCCTCCCGGATCTCCTCAAGAGTAGATCCCGAACCTCCGTGAAAGACCAGTGCAAAGCGTGCTCTTTTGCCAAAAGCCTTTTCCACGGCTTCCTGCCCCTCTTTCAGGATCGACGGCCTGAGCTTCACCTGTCCGGGCTTGTAAACGCCATGCACATTGCCGAAAGTAGCAGCCAAAAGAAAACGCGCCCCCTTCACCTCGTTGAGACGGCGGTACACTTCGATCATGTCTTCCGGCGTGGTGTAGAGCTTTTCTCCGCCGCCGCCCGAGACACCGTCTTCAGTCCCGCCCACGACCCCAGCCTCCACCTCCAGGATGATCTCATTGCGGCGACAGCGATCCAGCAGTTTAACGGCGATTTCCAGGTTGTCTTTGAGCGACAGGTCACTCCCATCGAACATGTGGCTGTTGAAGAGGCTGGGTTTCCCCACAGCGCGACGACGCTCAGTCTCCTCGATAAGCGGGACCACATACTGATCCAGCATCTTGGCCAGACAGTGATCCGTGTGCAGGGCCACATAGACGGGGTAACGCTCCGCCACGCGGTGTACGTGCTCGGCGATGGAGATAGCCCCCAAGGGCATATCTTTGAGGTATAATCCGGAAGCAAAAGCCGCACCTCCCGTCGAAACCTGGATGATGCCGTCACTCTTGCTCTCGGCAAAAGCCTTCAAGACACCGTTGGCCGTTGTGAGGGAAGTGACATTGATAGCAGGATAGGCGAACTTCTTTTCAAGGGCATGGTCGATCATTCTGCAATATGTCTTGTAATCTGCTACTGGCATGTTTTCTTTTCCTTTAAATTAATTAACTTAATTTTCAATTTTCTCTTTGCTCTTCACGGGGGCGGATGCAGGTGCCGTGATCTTGTCAGTGTGGCATAACATAAACCAAAATTAACCTACAGGACATGAGACAGCAACCTGTTGATCATCGGTCCTCCGGATTAACAAAGGGAATCCATTGACGCTTATGAATGTCTACGTTGATATGGGCTTTCTCTTCCAAGTCAGGGGATAAAACCGCCTTCTATTACCCGATGAGCTGTAATCCCATATTTTGCTGTTGTTATACCTTAGTACATGTATTCTTAAATACAGTATCGTATTGGTGAACAATTTATAATCACCGCTGAGCCGCAGAGGGCGCAGAGAATTTGTTTTCTTTTTTGCTTTCCGCTGAGAGGGCGGAAATCAAAAACGTGCATTCTTGTGGAACAGGTAATAACCGACTGTATTTTTTTATAATGTCACTTTTATGAAACTTCAACTATTTTCTTTTGCCGTCCCCTCAACGGCAAAAGAAATAGTATTTAACTTTGCGACCTTTGCGTCTCAAGCGAAACCCCGCTTTACGGGACAGGCAGGGCGGTGAAACAATATAAAATATAAGTCATCGAACTTACGAATCAGAGCACTTAGGTGGTATTTTTGCGGACTTCCGGATGAAAGGTTTCGATTAGAATTGAAAAGAGATGACGCCGAAATATTGCCAGCCTTCCACATCGACATTGCCGGCAGTGTCGTCGAAGCTCAGTCCGGTTTGGATGCCGCGTACACCCGCACCAATTATAAATTTTTCTGCAATAATGATATCGATTCCGGCGCGGCCATACACACCGGCACTGAAGCCTGAATCGGATTTCGTTTCAACCTGAGATGTTTCTGGATCCTCTTCTTCAGTCTCTCGAGATCCATAAATCAGCAGAGGACCGGCGCCTGCGTAAAGCCTGAACCATTTGATAGGTTGAAGGCTTACATATCCGCCAAAAAAATAATCAAAAATAAACTGATCAATGTCTGCCGAAACGGCGATGGTGGCCCCACCGCCGACGCCGGAAGCGGCATAAGCGCGGGTTTCGCTCTTCCAATTGAACAGCCCCCCTGTTTCGATGCCGACGCGCAATATCTCACCATAAAATGGCTTTTGCACGGCTACACCGACCAAAGTAACGTTGTAGTCACCATCGCTGACCCGTGGATCGTCGTTTGAAATCACCATTTCACCGACCATGAATTGAAGTATCATCGGACGTTCAACTTCTTCGGCATAGGTTTTAACAACCCCAGCTACAAATATAAAAAGAAGGGCTAAAGATGAATAAACGAGTGTCTTCATGGGTAATCTCCCTTTAAACCAGAGGCGAATGATTGCCGTCGGTTCCATCACCACACAAATTGGTCAAACCGAGATATTAAATAATAATGATTTGCCATATCCCTGTTTTTGAAAGTTTTTAGGTTACCACATTAAACCGGACTGCCGCTCGATTTTCTTTTTGAGTGCATTGTTCAGGGCTGACCGGGATCCATATAACAGCACCCGTTTTTTTGCTCTGGTAATACCCGTATAAACAATCTGCCTGGTCAGCAGTCTGTGATTTTCATTATCAGGCAGGACGAGCATTACATCATCAAACTCCGATCCCTGGCTTTTATGCACCGTCATGGCAAAAGCAAGTTCCCAGGACGGTAAAAGATTCACCGGGAAGCTGATATAAGATCCCGACCGATGAAAAAATACCCTGTAAGTTCCGTTGGCGTCTTTGATCACAACACCGACATCCCCGTTAAAGAGATCTTTTGAATAATCGTTGCGGGTGATGATAATCATGGCTCCCGAAAATACATCACTTTTCCTCCTGGCCAAAGGGTCGAACTCGTTGATGAGGTAATTGGCGATCAGGGTATTGATCACGGTACATCCGTAGATCCCCTTGCGTACAAAGGACAAAATTCTCGCCCGTTCCACCACCATGAATATGTGGTCTAATACAAAACGACCCTGTTCGGATGAGACAATCCGGTCGGCGGTCATCTCGCCGGCTTTGATTATCAACTCCTTGAAACTTTTCTCATTGCCTGACAGCGGGCTAAGGTACTGATATCTTGTCCAGTGATAAAGATGTTCCTGCCATTTGTCAAAACTCTCTGCGCTGACAAAAGCCCATTGATCCGGTCCGCTCGAAAGCGCATTTTCAAAAGTAACCGCCGTAAACGGCGGGAAAGCACCCGTATTGGTTTGATTTGCGAGTTCCAGCAGATGAACACCGGAGCGATAGACCTTCCGCAAGACCACGAACCGGTCTTTAAATTTTGATGCGCGGGTTCCGTCCGGAACCATTTCCGCGAAAACAGATCCGGCTTCCACGGAAGGCAACTGATCCCTGTCACCCAGAAAAATAAGCTTTGTTTTTGCCGGATCGACGGCCTGGAGGAATTTATCCAGCATGACCACATCCACCATGGAGATTTCATCAATCAGGATTACCGATGCGGGCAAAGGGTTGGTATCCCGGTAATAAAACTCATGCTCGACACTTCTGTATCGCAAAATTTTATGTAAGGTGCTTCCTTTCAGATTTAAAAGTTCCGAATCTTCGGAGGAGGGTTCTTGTATCGTTGCAATATTGCTGTGAACCGTTTCGGTCATTCTTTGGGCTGCGCGTCCCGTTGGCGCACCAAAAATAATCTGAGATACGGGAACGCCTGCCCGAACAAGACACCGGAGGATGTTGACCATCAGAGACGTTTTGCCGGTTCCCGGTCCGCCGGAAATGATTGAGAATTGGGATGTCAGTGCCAGCCTTATCGCCTCGAGCTGTTGCGGATCGCTTGAAATCGGTGTGTTGTCCGGACCGACTCGGATAGCAAGGGGGAGTGAATGGATTTCTTCCAGCAAATCGTCAATCTTTTGTTCGGGTATTTTAAAAGAAACCGCAGCGTTCAGGAACGCTTCCATTCGTTTTTTAAACCGGCTTTCATGCACGTAATATTTTTGGAAATAAAGCAGCCGTCTTCCCCCGGATTCATCCAGAATCAAGGGCATGTATTCATCACCGTTTCTCGTAATAAGCTTTTGATATTTACCTTCATTAAGACCGCACAAAAAATGATCGATGGTTTTACCGGCTTCCTGTCTTGTCTCGGCAGGCAGCCGGTTTTTGAGTTTGTCCGGGCTGAGATCAAGACAGAGGCTGCCTTCCTCCAGAACGGCGAACATGGCCATCAGGACAATTGCAAGGGCCGTATCACCCTGATAACCGCCAAATTCCATCAGATCTCTAATGGTCATATAATCGAGAAAGGAAAGTTCCATCTGACGGATAAAGGGCATCAGCATTTTTGCCGCTGATTGTCCCTTTCCGTCAAAAATTTTAAACGTCTCAAGATTCCGTAAGATTCGGCCTTCGTCAAAAATGAAATCAACCATAGCGCCATGGTCTCCGCTGATTAAAAATTTGGAATTTCAGTAAGTCAATGAACATTCAATAAAGCAAATCCCCTTTCCTCCAAAAACTGGCCGACAATTGGGGAAAAACAAAGCCTGGTCCTCCGTTATCAAACCGCACCGGCGATTTGCCTTGAAATTTCTTCTTCAAGATGTTCCAAACTGCCCACATCACCGGGGGCAATGTAATAAATGCCGTTTCCGTTGCCGGAGCCCATCCCGCGGAGATAAAAATAAAAGATACCTCCAAATTGTCTGACAGGATCTGACCGGTTCCCAAGGGCCTGGGCCAACCAGCGCAGCACGGCAATGGCATACAATTTATACTGGAGATGATACCCTGCACGATTCATGTTGTTTTCCAGGGACTTCAGGCCATAACCCGTATCAATGCGATTGGTCTTCCAGTCCGCGATAAAATATTTCTCCTTGTATCGAAAAACAAGATCCACGAATCCCCGAACAAATCCATTCCGCCCTCTTTTAACCTCACAGTCCGGAATTTGTAATTCCTTATCAACCGGCATCGAAAAAGGATAATAGAACTCAACCTCGTGAATCCGATCTTCTTTACCCAGGTGACCGATAATCAATTCATCGCCCGCAACATTTACCGGCGTTGTCAGGGCATCGGCAATTACCCGGCAAACCTGGGGTCGCCAGCGTTCATCTATGCGGTATATCTCCATGTATTTTACGATAACATCCCTGGTTTCCGGTGTTTCAGAAAGGCGGTCAGGGTGTTCTGCAACCGCACTGAAATCGATATGCTCGATGATATCATGAAACATCGATCCGATATCCGTTCCTCCCGGAATTTCGTCCGCTGCTCTGACGGCCCGGATATTGTTCGATTCGAAAGTGGCAAAGCTTTCATCGTCTTCTTTGTCTTTTCCCTGTGCGGCCTGAAATCCCGTGGTTTGCGGCAGTGGATCCAGATCGTGAAAAATCTTGTCGTGCAGGCTTGAAAATGAGGTGAGCATGCTTTTTCTATGCCGGTAATTCTTGACGGAGGGTAAGGTCCAGGGGAACTCCTCTATAACGTTTTCAGAAATTATCGACTGCGCAACTGTTTTAACGTCTCCCTTGTCAGGGGCAGAATGACCATCCGGTGTCAGCCATCCTGCTGCCGGATGGTCATCGTTTTCCGGGAACGCCGACGCCAAGGCCTGGGAAAGAAATCGACACACCGGACCAACCCAGGGTTGCCCGCCGGTTAAAGGGAAAAACGGCGCATACAGTTTAAATTGTGTCCGGCTCAGGGCAACGTAATAAAGCCGTTTGTCCTCATCCGTTTGTTCACGGTCATGTTGTTCTTTGGCATATGTCTTAGACAGGTCGATGACTTTGCGGATACCTGCGGCCGGGTTGTCCGTATCATACACATGGTACACATGATAGTCGTTTCCGGCCGGTTGTGTCAGTCCCCCGGCAATAAATACCACAGGGAACTGGAGCCCCTTGCTGACATGCATGGTCATGATCTGTACTTTGCGGTCTTCGGTTTCAATTTGATGAATATCGGCATCGTCATCCGCACCGACGGTCTGTTTCCGGTAACTGTCCAACAGTGCGAAAAGCCCCCGAAAACCCAACTTCTTCTTGTAGGCCGCCATTTCCAGATGCTCGAATATCTGGCGATAATTGGTATACTTTCTGTCCCAGTCATGCGACGGGGATTCACGGAAAAGCAGCCCCGAATCCTCCATCAAAGACTGGAATAGCAGGCTCCATTTCCGAGATCTGGCCTGCTCATTCCACTGGAAAAGTAACTGCTTTAGCGGGTGGGAAACCGCCAGGTTTTCATAATCATACAAGTCTTGAGGTTCATATTCAAAAAACGGGGTAAGCAGTGCTTTTTTCACATCAGAAATGCTGCCCGGATCAAGGATTGCATGAAACACAAGGCTCAGGTAAACGGCTTCATCTGAAAGAAAGAGCCCGGGTTTTTTGTAAAATGTATAGGGGATGTTTCGATTTAACAGCTCGGGTTCTAAAAACGAGATGTCGGATTTGCCGCGCACAAGAATACAAATGTCACCGAAATCAAGGCGCCGGCGGTTGGTGTTTTTTTCCCGGATTTCAATCCCCCCGGCGGCAACCAGATACTCGATTTCGGCGGCAATAAACCTTGCCAGGTCGGGTTTAACGGCCTTGGGAGATTTGGGACCGCGAAGATCCACGACGTTGAGTGCCGGGCGACGTGAATTATCGGCAACCAGGACCGCAGGCAGGCCGGCTTCGTCCGGTGATCCGACGGCTTGATAGCCGATATCAAATGCACCGGCCTGGTCATGCGGCGGAAACCATTCCCGGCGGCAGAAGAGATCATTGAACGCCTGGACGAGTTCCGGCCGGCTTCGCCAGTTGGTTGCCAGGGAATACAGATTGGCCTTACCGGAGGTTGCCCATCGCTGCATCTCATTTCTTGCATCCAGATAGGCATAAACATCCGCACCCCGAAAAGAATAGATGGCCTGTTTTGGATCACCGATAAGATACAGCAGGTTTTCAGAATGCTCTGCAGCATGATCCAGGAAAATCTTTTTGAAAATCCTCCATTGAACCGGATCCGTATCTTGAAATTCATCAACAAAGGCAACCCGGTATTTCCCCCGCAGTTTTGTCAGCAGCGCCGCGGAATTATCGCCATATACGGCTGATTCAACCTGACCGAGCATATCATCATAGCTGATCCACCCGTTCCGTCGTTTTATAATGGCAGCATCTTTTTGGAGTTGTTTAATGGCGTGCACCACCAGGAAATAGGCCCATCTTTTGTGGGTTTCGATCAGGTTTTTCAATGTTTCAACAACAGGCTCAAGACTCGGGCAAACCTCCGGATTGGCATTTTGTTTCAGCCATTTGTCGGGAATAAGACATTCGACCCCCTGCCTGCCGGCAGACTTGACCTGTTGAATCCCGTCGATCAAATCCGACAGATGCGCCATGGTGAAACTTTCTTCATCGATTTGAGACAGGAAAGTTTCGAGAGGAATAACGATCTTTTCGAGCAATGATTTTTTACTGCCCGAATGAATGTTCAGCCGGCCAAACCCTTCGGAAAACCAGGGAGGAATTCCGATAAGGGTTTTGAGCCGCATTGCCAGAGTTTTTATCTCCGATCGGATCTGACCGATGTTTTTGCCTTCCGTGTCGGGTTCGATTTCATCCCCTGCTCCGGGACGGTAGATTCGCCGGGCGATGTCTGCGATCATGGAAAGGAGCCGATCCTTGCGGGTGCTGAGCCCTGAAAGGTTGAGCGTTTCAAGAAAATACTCCTGATAGATTTCAGGCCAGGCTTTTCGCATCTGCTCCTTTAGAACGGTATCGAAAAGAGGCCCGTCATCGACGACCTCGCTTTGGAAAAGGGTGCCGTTTTCAAAGGCGAAATCGTTCAAAATCGTATGGCAAAACCCGTGGATGGTATAAATGGAGGCGGCATCAAAACAATCCAGAGTCGCCTTGATTTTTTGAAGGACTCCGCTATCGCCGGGAGAGCGTCTTAATTCCTGCTCCAGCTTCTCACGAATCCGGATCTTCAGTTCCGAGGTTGCCTTTTCCGTAAAGGTGACGATTAGAATATTTTCAAGGGCGATATCGAGTTTTTCCGTTAACAGCCTTACAACCAGGTTTTCAATGGTATAGGTTTTACCGGTTCCGGCAGACGCTTCAATGAGTGCATGCCGGTTCAAATCAATCTGTTCGGTGTTATCCACGAGCGTATAGGACATGTCAGCTCCTGATATCAAAAAAAATTTTGAACCGTCCTCGAACCCTGTCGAAGGCATCCAAAGGAACCGCTGGTTTCGTAATTCGGACCAGGTAATCGTCAACCTCTGAGTAGGCACCTTCAAGCTCTATAAAAAATTGTTCCCGGATTAAGTCATCAACCGCATCGTCCGGCACTTTATGCGGTCGAACAGGCAACTTCGAGATGATTTCAAAAGGCAGCCATACCGCCAACGACTGATTGAGGTAATCCGAAACCAGATCATTCAAGTACATCCTGGCAGTCTCTTGATCGAAATTGTAAGTCCACTCTACCAGCCTTTCCCGGTAAACGATATGAAAGGTGATTCCGGATGTTCCGATCCACCGGCAACTATTTTCCCCGGACAGACAAAGCAGATAAAATATAACCGGTTCAAATACGTATTTGTCCGGCTCTTTTGGTTTTCTCCGGGAACCGGTCAATACCAGGGCGTGCCATCTGCTCTCGGCGTCCTGCCATACCCAGGGGAGCTGCCCGTGAAGTTCTACGTCACATGTAACATCTTCCGATGTGTGGCTTACGGTTTGTACCGTCATTGACAGGGGTTCAAATCGTTTTAACCCCAGGTTGATACCGGAAGGGATGGGCTCACCGGTCTGCTCGCCGATAAACACGGCCCGATACAGTTTCCTGGCGGATTGCATCTGATCCAAAACCGGATTCAGCGTTTCTACGATCCGGCAGACATGACCCCGCAGCTCATTCCTGTCCATCTCGGCGAAAGCTCCTTCCGGAGTTCGGCTTTTCCGGCGATACTGGTCATAAACGAGGTTATAAATATCCTCTGGCGCCGGCCTGGCGGTATCGGTATCCTGAGAAGAAAACAGCATATCCAGCCACTGCCTCACCGGATCCGTTTTAAGATGATAATCCAATGGGAATTCGGAAAAGAACGGTTCATCCTCGCGCAAAATGAGGTCTTCGATGGTTTCTTCTTCGTCATAAAGACCCAGGTGCCGTTGAGTCTTCTGCCGGACAGGATCTTCCAGAAATTTTTTTAATTGTTTCGACGTAATCCGCTCAACCTGCCTGTCACCGGCTGCCGGTTTATCGACATCAACCGACCAATCCGGATTAAAGCGCTCAAGCCTTTTTAGATCGTCCGCCAAAGCGCTTTGATTGAACTTTTCCCACAATCGGTTTGCCCGGTAACATGCCAGCCTGTCGGCTGTGGAATAGTTAATCAGAACATCGCTCCATGTGTTGATCGCTTCCGGATCGAGGAAGCGTTTACTGCTTCCGGAAAGGGGTATCTCCATAATTTGGAAACGTTGTCCGTTGGTAAATACTTCCTGCTCCACATAGCGCCTGAGCTGATTAACCACGGAACATGGCTGCCGGATGCGGTCTTTTTGAAGATCCCTGGAAACATAACAAATATACATTTTGTCCTGCACCGTCAGGAGTACTTCAAGAAACAAATAACAATTGCGTTCGGGAAGGCTAATGTCGCCGATCCGCCGTTTTAGCAGCCTCAGATCCAGTGACGACAGTTCGGCTCTGCCGGGAAAATTTCCTTCTTCCATTCCCAGAACGTAGACAATACGAAAAGGGATGGGCCGCATGGGCTGCAGCGCGGAAATGGTGACGCCGCCGGTTAAATAGTCACCGTGTCCTCCTGAAATGGCGCTGAGATTGGCGCGTATAAATTCTTTGATCAGATCAACATCCAATGTTGTTTCGGATGCATCTCCCTGGAGCCGGTCATACAGTACCAGGTTATCAAAGGCGTTTATCAGGGTTTGTTGAACGACAAACTCCCCTTTGAAATCCTCCGGGATTTCTATCAGTTGATCGCAGACACCAAAAAAGACCTGCTTCCACTGCTCGCCGGTTGCGTTTTTCACGTTGAACGCGTTTACGGCATGATGAAGCGCCTCGATGACCATGCAGAATTTCTCAACCAGATCAACGTCACCGGTTTTTTCATCGTTAAATGGAACAAGTTCCTGAAAATGCCACAATCTTGCCGTGTCGGGCGCATTGGGAGCAGCCATAATTCTTGACAGGCGCAGCCTTTGGAGGCCCTGCTTCCAGGTGTAAGTGCCGCTTGCCGGATATCCTCTGGCTGTTTTTGTCTCCCGGTCGAATGTATGAAAAACATTTAGCGCCTCGGCCCAGCCGGCCCAGGCCTGGACCTCTTCCTGGCCGATCTTCCAGCGGCTTGCAAAGCACGGATTCATAATGAGATCAAAGACCTCGTTCCTGGAGAATCGCCCGGTGACCAACGTCAAAATCGACAGGATCGCTTTCCCGTATACGCTTTCGATTTCGGCATGCGAATCCACCAGATTATAATCAAGGCACCTGGGGTTGCGATTGAAAACAGCATCAAACACGGGTTTGTATGTTGAAATGTCCGGTACCAGAATGGCAATGTCCGTCAGCTGAAGGTCGCTGTTTTGTTCCAGGTTAAACAGGATGCTGTTGTATACGGTTTCAACCTCTCTGTAAACGCTTGGACAGGCAATGATCTGCAATGACCGATCCTGGTCAAAGGCTTCGGCTTCACGGACCGCGGAAGATAAAGTAAAGATGTCGTTTTGAATTCTTTGCAGGATGCCGGTCGCAGGTTTTTGGGTTGTGAAACAGGCATTAAAGTCGTAATCGGTCAGCTCGCACAAAAGCCGGACGCTTTCTCGACCGGGTTTACCCCATGCAGCCAGCAATGGGTTGTCGTCGTACTGAAAAAGCTCTCCCTGTTCTTTTTCTTCAGTCCGAATTGCAAGACCCTTTATGTTTTTTCTTTGAACCCATCGTTTTTCTCCGGGTGTTTTGATGTCCTCCCAGAATTCTTTCGAGGGATTTAACGCATAGATAAAAACCGTATAATAATCCTGCAGCCGGCCGATAAGTTTTAAATGAAAATCGGATATCTGGGACAGGCCGAAAAAATGGATAAATTTGTTATCAGCAGCTTTCTCAGCGCCCGGCCCGGATTCGGAAAGCACCTTGTCGGCGTACTCCATCATGGAAAGCAGTTTTTTGCCGGTGCGACTTTCAAGTCCGTTTCTCTTGGTTTTTAACTTCAGGTAAAGCTGCTGCTGACACCGTTCCATGCTGTCTTGTACGGCCGTCCCAGCCAGCCAGTTTTGAATCATTCCGATCCGGTGAAATTCATATTCCCGAAACAGGTGCGCCAGTTTTTCGGAAAGCTGCCAAAGCCTTGCTGCATAATCCGGATTCTGGTGACCGTCTTCTCTCATCAGATATCGGGTTACAGGCAATAAATCGGGGACGTTGCCTTTTAGATTCTGCAGCGCATGAACCAGCAGTATTTTAAGGAGATCATTATCCAGCATTTCCGGCTTGTTTTTACCGGAATCAAGCGCCGCAATCATGTCCCACAGGCCGGCTTCAAGGTATTGAAAATCAATATTCATGAATATCGAATTTCTTTTCGCCAGAAACAGCTGCAGCCATTTGGCCAGGTTTGCATTGGGAACAATCACCACAGGAGCATTGAATATATTGGCTTTACTGCGATTCTCGTCGGCAACGATATCTGATAACTTGTCTGCCAGTTGAACCAGTTCGTTGCTGAAAAATAGTTCAATTGCCATCCTGTTCTCCGGATAAAGAAATGATATGTGTTCAGAGGGCAGTCATTTCCCCTTCACTTCGGTGTCTCCGTCAACGCGCCAACTCATCATGGAAGCAGTTTGTGCCGGAATTAGAGATGATGAACATTCAATACTTCCCCTGATAATGTTGATTTTGCTAAATTAACAAGGTGTTGATGATGGGTAAAGAATATAATTTGTGTCTTTGAGGAGAGTGTGCCCATGGTGTTTAGAGCAGCAGCTGCCCGGTCGTCATCGAAATGCACCAGGACATCGTCGACGATAAAGGGCACCGGGCCATTGGCTTTAACGTATCTTGTCAGACTCCCAAGCCTCAGCGCAAGGAACAGCTGGTCCCGGCTCCCGTCGCTCATTTCTTGAACAGTGAGCATGGTGCCATCCGGTCTTACGGCTTTAATAACAGGGTCACCCTTATCATCGAAATCAGCACTCAGTCCGGCAAATGATTCCCGCGTCATTTTTTTAAAATAATCACTTGCGGCAGATAGCACGGGACTTTGATTGCTCTGGCGATAGCGCTCGATGGCCTTGGTCAGTATTGTCGATGCCAATCTGAGTTTGACATAGTGTTCAACATCCGATTGAATGCCGGCGACAAGGCCTTCCGCTTCTTCAGCAATTCCCACGGCAAGAGATTCCCCTCCGATCGATTCCAGCTCTTTTGTCGCAAGGGCAATTTCCTGCACAATCCGTTTTTGCCTATTGAGCAGTCCCTGCTTTTCAGCCGCTAACCGATCTATTTTGGCAACCAGTTCATCCGGATCGTGAACCTTGACCTGTTCGACGAATTCCCCTAAATCCTGTCCGGAAGCCAGCTCGACAAGCCTTTCATTGATTTTGTCAAGTTCACCAAGCAGTTTGATTTTTGTTGCAGCACGATTTTCAATATCGGGAAGTTGATCGGGATTATCTGTGCAAGCGTTTAAACAGAGCAGGCGAAGCGTTTCTTCGAGGCCGGCCAATTTTTCATTTTCTCTGGAAAGTTCCGAACTTTTTTTACGCTTTTCGTTTTCCAACAACCGGAATTCCTGGCGCCGTTCCTTGTCACCGGTCAGCTTTGCATTCAACTCAATAGCAGCCGCTTCGGGTTCCAAATCTTTTAGATCAGGGGCCAGTTTTGCCACCGCATCCCTCACTCGCCGGGCATACGCCTCTCGATTGTGCTGTATTGATTCAATGCGTTGCTGTTTTTCTTTGGCTTTATCCAGTTCTGCAAAAACATCGTCAAGGGCCAGAATAAAATCATTAACATCTTCAGGATGGGCATCAGCAGAAAAGCCCAATCTGGAAATTGTCCGGGCCCAAAGTGCCGACCAGTTTTGAAGATTTTGGTCAACCTCATTCTTCCGCCACAAACCGGTTTCGATCTCTTCTTTTAATGATGCAGCCCGAAATTCGAGATCCAGACGATTTTGGCGCAATTCGTCATTGTGATTAACAGTGCGTCTGGCCAGTTCAATGACAGCCGAATAACTTGTTTGCTCTGAAACATGAACCCCAACAGATTCAAGGGCCATTGCAACATCGCATCTTATACGATCAATGTCCTTTTGCAGTTGAATCTCGGCCATTTGACGCTCTCGCAAATCTGACACCTTGCTCCTCAGGGCAGTCACCTTGCCGGACCATGCGATCATTTCACGAGGTTTTAAAGGATCGATAACAAGCGGTTCCCATAATTTTACCCATTTGTCCCAGAGTGCGGTTCGTTCTCTCCCCAACATTTCTTTGCGGTCCTTGAGTTCTTTGAAGGACTCTTTTTGGTGCCGGATGTCTGTTCGAAGTGATTCTGCACGCGCGACCGCATCGGCATCGTCCCGCAGCACATCTGCGGTATTGTCAGCCTTGCCGACACTTTTCTCATAGGCTTGAGCAAGGTCACTGCTACCGGGAAAGGCAGCCAGAAAATCTTGATCGGCATTACCCCTTTCAAGCCACACCGTACGCACAGACTGCCACCCTTGGTCCCGCAGATTGCGATGAGACGTTAAATCATCAAGGGACGGCAGCTCGCGAGCCTTTGTCAATTCGGAAAGGGATCTTTCTTTCTCCTTCAGCAGTTCGTGAGTCCGAACGATTTCCTTATCGGTATCGGCAAGCTTTTGGTCCGCGTCAGACAGTTCTTCCTCAAAGCTTCGCATGGTTTCGTCGGTCGGAAAAGCCAGGCGCTCAAGCTCCGAAATATCCCCTGTCCACAAACCGAGTGCCGCGAGGTCAGCCTGGGTCTGTTTCTCGGATAGAACGACCTGAGCCTTGGCGTCGGCAAGGCGATCTTCCAGCCTGCCGTATTCCGCAGCCCGCGTCAAACAATCGGCCAGTGCAGAGACGTCCCTGGGCTTTTCCAATTGATCAAGTTCAGCTTTTGTCTTATCCAGATTCGTGTTGGCTGATCGCAGCGCCTTTTGAGCGCTGTTTGCAGATTCTTCCAATTGGGCGCCCTTGGCACCTAACCTTTGAACCTTGCCCTTTTCAGGTTTGGAGAGTCGAAGCCCTTGAACAGAATCCAAAGTCAGACCAGGACGAAGGAGGTCCAGGGCGTGCCGGGCTGATTCGTTGTGCTGGTAAATCCTCGCCCTGAGCCCTTTGCTGTCTGTTGCGGCCTGGACATGTACATTGGCTTCATCTGCCAGGGCCTTGATCAATTTCTCATGTGCGATGATTTTTTCATCGTACATTAATTTTTCAAGCTCTTTTTCAATATTAACCAAATCCCGGCTTAAATTTTCTTTAACCCGGCAGGATTGTGCGATAGCCACCTGGGTCGCAACCCGGTGCCGGGAAAAATCATCCGGCAAATCCGGAACGACACCGAGATTGGTGAGATTTTCTTCTGATTGCTCCCGGGCGGCAACATATTTAAATGCATCACGATAACGGGACATAAGGCTGATTCGTAAACCCAGCGCTTCAATATTCTCGTTCACTTCAACTTCGTCATGGTGAAGATCATCCACCCGTTTATTCATCTTCTTCCATTGGTGATGACTGGCCGAAGCGTCACGCTGCTCCTTTCTCAGCTTATTGAGCATCGAAATTCCAGCGTTGATGTTGGCTTTTTGTGCACGTGGCGCAAACAATATACTTTGCTGTTCATCCAGCTTTGTCATCACCCGTTTCAAGGAATTCAGACCGGAAGTCGCTACAAACAAGGCATGGCCCAGGTCTCCACCCGCAGCCAGCACGCTTTCAACACCCTGCCTCAGCGAAAAATGAGAAATCCCGAAAGCGTGCTGGAAGTTTTCCCGTCCCATTTTTCCCAAAAACATATCGAGTTTTGCCTGATCCATCGGTTCGCCTGAATCGTCGTTGATCAAATCATTCTTTTTACGTTTGTAACGCGTAATATTCAACAGGCTTCTGTCAGATAATTCGAATGAGGCTCCGACAGCCAGTTTGCTGTAATCGTGAAACCAGGCGTCTTCAACGATGTGTCCAAAACCATAAAAAAGCCCGATCAAGGCCCTTAGCGCCGTACTTTTGCCTGCCTCGTTGAGACCGAAGACGACGTGCAAGCCATAACCATCGCCTGAAAATTCGAGGATTTTATCCGTGAACGGACCATAAGCAAGCAGTTTGAACACGTTGATCTTCATCATTAACCCCCGGAAGCCTCTTCGTCCGCCAGCATGGCAAATAAAATATCCCTTACATTGGAAAGCAGCCTGACGGTACTTTCATACTGGACTTCCACACCGGTTCCGGACAGTTTGGATTTCAGTACGGTCAAATCGAGCCCAAGATCTTCTAATGCCTTCGAACTCAAAGCAAGCTCTTGAAGATATCGTAAAAGCTCTCCCTGAGGCGTGTCGCTGCCGGCAAGATCATCAAAATCGATCACCGGCCCGGTTTGCAATTGAACCTTTTCGATCCATGCTTTTTCTTTTGATACTTGAGATGCGACAGCCCGAATGTTGGCGGCTACAGCAGAAGGATTGGAAGTAAACAGTCCGTGACCGGGACATCGTCCTGTTAAGACAGCCCTGGCACAGGTGTAACGTCCTTCAAATTCTTGCATCACCGCTTTTAATGCATCTCCGAAAGCAAGGGCGGCCTGCTCAATGTTCTGTGCATCACTGACGTCTGCCTTGACCTCTACCCAGCGAAGGACATCCAGAGGCACAAATTCCGTGCGTACGCTGCCTTCTTCAACCGCTATTAAAACACAGCCCTTAACCCCGGGTTCTCTGATATGCCGACCCTGAGTGCAGCCGGCGTAGACGATGTGCGGCTTTGTTCTGATCACACCGTACTTGTGTACATGCCCAAGCGCCCAGTAATCGTAGCCCTTGGCCGAAAGCTCATCCACCGTGCATGGGGCATAGGGCTGATGCCCTTCGGCGCCGTATATCAGGCAGTGCAACAGGCCTATGTTAAACGCATCCGGCACCGGCTCCGGATACGAAACTGCCAAATTCTCATAGACATCTCTATTTGCGTAACTTTGTCCGTGGATTGCAACACCCAGATCGCCAAGATGCCAGGTTTCCGGCTTGCGGGAACTGAAAATCCTGACGTTTTCCGGCATAATTAAGGTCTTGGTCATGCTGTTGGCGGCATCGTGATTGCCTCGGATTATCGCTACACGAATGCCCGCATCTCCGAGATTACGCATCTGTTTGGCAAAGTACAGTCCCGTGTTAAAGTCTTGCCAATCTCCATCGTAGAGATCGCCGGCGATGAGCACAACGTGCACCTTTTCTTCCAAGGCGAGGCTGACCAGGTTATCCAAAGCCTGCCTTGTGGCCCCTCTGATTTCTTCAACGGGTGGAGCCCCTTCATAGGGCATTAAGCCCCGAAGGGGAGAATCAAGATGGATGTCAGCCGCATGTATGAAAGTTGGCATGTAATCCCCTAACTGAATATGGCGAACAAAACAATGGCGCGGAAGAAGGTGGAAATGATGGATGCAGTATAGAGAATATAATGAGATTGCAGACGTCGCAATAATACAAAAACGCGGCGCCGAATGTGGTTATGGATTTATTAACCTGCCCCTACATATTGAGCCTGTTTCCCCTTGTCGAAACAGGCCATTCAAGGTTTTCCCACCAAGACTGTTTTTCTTTCCAAAACTCCACCGTTTGAATAGCCCCGTTTATGACGGCATGAATGGGGTCGGAAGCCACGCGTGTATCGAGACCCGTCTTCAAAGCGATGAGTCTGTCCATTCCCCGAATGCAACTTCCGCCGCCCGTCAAACAGATACCCGATTCCATAACCTCGCAACCGATATCTTCCGGAAGCTCTCGCAACGCCGTCTGTATCATTTTCAGTATCTTGGAAACAATGGGCTCGACGGCGGCGATCGTTTCTTCATCGTTGACCTCGATAATCGCTTCCCGCCTCTTTGCAATATCTATCCCCTTGACGGTCATCGATTCAATCCATTCGCTTTGCGCCCAAGGTGTCATATCAATACCGCAAATCAACCTTTCCACTTCTGACGCATAGAGACAGACTCTGTGTTTTGAGATGACCGCGCTTTGTACCGCCTTATGGAAGTCGCTGCACGCGATACGCAGTGCGGACGAATAAATCAGACGGCCGTCTCGAATGACGGCCATATCCGTTACACCGTCTCCAATGTCAATGAGAACTTGAGAATGGGGCAAGCTCGTATCGATGCCGGCGCCAATGGATGCCACCATGGGTTCCGGTACGATGGCCACGCGGGAGGCACCGGCATGGAGAACCGAATCGGCAAGACGCTTTCGCTCTATTTCCGATGCGTCTGAAGGTGCACAGGCCAGCGACACCGGTGATCTCAATGTCCTGCGGGCCCGTTTGAACAGCGGTTTGAGCAGCGCAACCGCGGCGGGGAGATCCACAACGACTCCCCCCCGAAGCGGATAAGATACGAATTTGGTGTTCACGTAGTCTATGAGTACGTCCGTATCTTGAGCATAGCCTTTCATGGGAACCCTTCGGACCAGTGAAGGTTCTTCGGCAACCATTCCCATTTCACATGAATAGATACGGGTGTTGGCACTTCCAAGATCGATGACGATATTCGGCCTTGTAACCATTCTCTTAAATATCGCTAACATAACTTCCTCTCCGGCGAGTGAAGTAAAGTGACGGGAATTCCCTTTTTGAACTCGGAATAAGGAAAAAATTAAAGTTGTGTGCCGAATCAGGAAGCACCCCAATATGAAGTAGGACCGGCTATCAGCAGCAACCATACCGCGGCAACCGACGGGTGAAATTTTTATACCGGATACCGGTCGTATTGTCAAGAATGGAAATCAGCGGTCAGGAACCTTACCAACAACACCGGTTTAAAAGTAAGGCATCCCAGTCCTTTGGGGCATGGAGGCTTCACATAATACAACGGGGGGGCTGATTTTTGGGTGTGCCGGGTTTGATGATAGGGGTAATCCCTCATGGAATGGGATTTTTCCTGACAAAAACAGGTCGTTTCCCTCATTGACATATCTGTTGAAATGATTAATTAATGATTAGAACTAAATGTCGCTCAGCTTCAACACCATGTTTTTAACCATGTGACGAATTGATCTCACGAAGGTTATGCTGTACAAAGAGGAGCTGGATGCGACATTTATAAAGCTTCTCGGATGTCCGTGCATCTCAATGCAACACTGCATTGTACAACGACATTTGGAGAAGCTGAAAGATTGCAACGCTTGGCGGTCTGAAAGTGGGAGGCTGCCGGGCCCATATTGGCAGAGCAAATAAGGCTCTGCCTTTTTATTGCGCGATAGAGATCAAATCTCTCAACTGACCTGAAAAACTAATAAAAAATCGCCAGCCAAATCGTCTCAACATCGGGATCGGTCCATTCAACTCTGTGCTTGCAATGGGCCGGTATGTAAATATAATCTCCCGGCATCATCTCGACAATCCTTTGGTCATCCTTAAACTTCAATTTAGAAGCCCCCTTTAATACCATGACCCATTCACTTTTTTCCTGGTCATACCAGTAATCAGCAGGAGATTTTTGCCCTTTGGAAACGATTCTTTTAATTTCGACAGTATCTGCATTCAGGATTGTGTCAAAAACTTCATCATTGACTTGCCTGGGTATGTCGAAAAAAAAATTGCCGGATTTAAATGTTGTCCCTTTATTCATTTTGCACTATTATTTCTTGTCATCATATCCTGTCATGGCAAGCATTAACAAAAACTGGCCGGAAAAAGACCCATTTCATCCAACCATACGGTTGATACAATACAAAACATTATACCATCTTACATATGGATACAAGATCTTAAGACCTTAATTTTCAACACGGATCCTCTTGAAACAGGATATAATGACGATAAGTTTCTCTTTAAGGCCTGACCTGTAATAAATGTTGTAATGCTCTGACCGGCCGGCAACCCGGCAGATACCGGCATGAATATTGCATTAATTTTTTTTGGTAAACGATGCATATTTAAAGAAAAATGAAAGATTGGAAAGATAATGCCATGGACAGAAAAAGCCCGTTTCAATTTCGCTATCAATTTCAATTTGAAGATGGATATATCAAGGATTATCTCATTGAATTGAATCCAAAGACTTTGAGTCTGATTCCTGTTGAGCATCGTCAAAAATTACCGGAATGGACACGTCTGCATCATGAACAGTGCGGCAACTGTCCCCTGACCACAGACACCCATCCCTTTTGTCCCATTGCGGTCAACATTATGGAATTGGTCGAAACCTTCAAAAATGTCCTCTCCTATAGTGATTGCACGATCGTGTGCGAAACCGAAGATAGAACATACTTTAAAAAAACATCCATAATGGAGGGGCTTTCAGCGATTTTCGGCGTGATCATGGCCACCAGCGACTGTCCGATCATGAATTTTTTAAAACCCATGGCGCGGTTTCACCTTCCCTTTGCTTCGGTTGAAGAAACAACCGTGCGCACGACGTCCATGTATCTGCTGAGCCAGTATTTCAAGTACAAAGACCAGCCGGATATGAAGATCGACTTTAAAACCCTGGAAAATTATTATGCCCAGGTAAAATCGGTCAACGAAGGGATAATAAAACGCATCAGCAACGTCAGCGACAAGGATGCAGACAAAAACGCCATAGTCACACTCCATTCGCTGTCTCTGTTTTTGTCTATGGAGATTGATTACGGTTTAAGCAGTTTGGAATATATATTTATTGCCGGCAGGAAGAATTAAAACCTGTATCTCCCGCTTTTTTAAACGACCCGCCAAAAACGGACAGGGTATTAAAGCGAAGTGCCCAAAGCAACTTTGATCCGTTCCATTGCTTTCTCGACATTTTCATAACTGTTAAAGGCACTGATGCGGATGAAACCCTCTCCGCATTTACCAAATCCGGGTCCCGGGGTTATGACCACACCGGCTTTTTTAAGCAAAAGATCAAAAAACTCCCAAGCATCCCTTTTACAGTTTACCCAGATATACGGCGAATTTTTACCCCCAACAAATTCAAAACCCAAGGTTGCCATCTCATTTCGAATCAGGGCTGCATTTTTAAGATAATAATCCACCATCTCGACTATCTGGGTTTTTCCTGTTTCACTGTATGTGGCTTCTGCTGCTTTCTGAACCGGGTATGAAACCCCGTTGAACTTGGTCGATTGGCGTCGGTTCCACAAACTGTGTAATGAATGCTGTTGACCGCTGCGGTCATAGGCCATACAGGCTTTGGGAACCACTGTATATGCACAGCGGGTACCGGTAAAACCTGCGGTTTTCGAAAAGCTTCTGAATTCGATGGCCACCTCGGTGGCCCCTTCCACCTCAAAGATTGACCGCGGAAGACTTTGATCCCGGATGAAGGCTTCGTATGCAGCATCAAAAAGAATCAACGCCTTGTTCTCGCGGGCAAAATCGACCCATTTTTTCAAATTGTCTTTGGATATCGTCGCACCGGTGGGATTGTTTGGAAAACACAGGTAAATCAGATCTATCGGTTCTTCCGGGAGGGCCGGAACAAATCCATTTTCAGGCAAGCTATCCAGGTAAACGATATTGTTGTATCTCCCGTTATTGAAATTCCCGGTTCGGCCGGCCATGACATTCGTATCCAAATAAACCGGATATACCGGATCCGGAATCGCAAGGCGAATATCCGTTGCAAAGAGTTCCTGGATATTGCCCGTATCGCACTTGGCGCCGTCACTGACAAATATCTCATCCGATCGGATATCCGATCCCAATGACTGATAATCGTGAAAAGCGATTTTATCCCTTAAAAATTCATACCCCTGTTCCGGTCCGTATCCACGGAAAGTGGCATCCGAAGCCATTTCTTGAACACCCTCTTGGAATGCCTGAATGCAGGCCGGCGGCAAAGGCAAAGTTACATCTCCGATTCCAAGGCGTATGATCTTCAAATCCGGATTTTCTTTTTGATACGAAGATACACGCTTGGCAATTTCGACAAAAAGATAAGAAGATTGAAGTTTCAGATAGTTCTCATTGATTCGAATCATGGTTCAACCTTTCATTGTTATGCAATTTCAATATTTAAAGTATTAATTCAATTACGAACAATAACTATATGATTTTTAATTTTATATTAAAAAGATGATCCGGCAGGCATCTATGGTGTAACTCCCATGAAGCACGACAACATTTTTAAAATGACTTTTGACAGTGCATTCTTACTTCTTGCGCATTCGATCTTTAATGAAAATATAAAGAAGATACGCGACTCCGATCAAACTTGCAAGTTTGAAAATCCATAATTCCCCCAATAAGTTCTCCATGTTATCTATTCTCCCAGTTTGTCCGAGTAAAATAATTGAAGCTCCCTGCGGCCCGCCCAGGATGGAACGGAAAATGCACTCGCTTTTGCAGTTCTATTCCACCTGGCGGACAGTTTCTCATATCATACGGATCGGACTGTTTCAAGTTATCCGGCATTTTGAGCGTTGTTTATTGATTACGCCGCCATATCGATAAAACGATGCCATCATGTTTGGCAAGATAATGACCAATCAGGATGATCTTTCCGGGTTTGGATTGGCCCGTCTGCTCCCGGCAAGCCTCGCACTAAAAGGCCGGGACGGCTTCTCACCCTATTTTAAAGCAACACATAATATATATACATCAAACTATTTGATATTACAATTTATTTTATTTTCTTAAAACGACAAGCCGGTTCAACTGACGAACAGCGGTAAAGTAAAGATCCGGGTCCAGAGGGCCCGGCTTTGAGCTAAGCCCAGAGGGCATGATTTGTACCTTTTGCAAGTCATTGGAATGTTGGAAGATTGGAATACTGGAAGATTGGGTGGTAGAAGCGGAAATGATCTCTTTAAAACTGACAGAATTCCTTCACAACCCATTATTCCACGATTCCATCATTCCATTATTCCTGTTGAATCATTTACCGGCAGAGCCATTGAACTCTGACCCGGCCCTGAGGACCGGGATTTCCAAGCTGCATTAAA
>JAWOIY010000061.1:0-3475 GCA_046484425.1 Desulfobacterales bacterium
TAATCATTGAGTATTTGAATTTGAGATTTATTTGTAATTTGGTGCTTGGAATTTGTATTTTTTGACATAATATTCCAAGGCAGAGCCATCTATTTCTAACTCCCGCGATGCAAGGGTTTTATAGTGTGGAATAACCCCAACGAACCCAATCCCTTGAACCGCAGAATATCGAATAATGTATGTCGAATTTCGAGGTCAAAAAAACAACCCTCTCCGTAAAACCGGATTACCAGTTTCTATAGTGTCTGTAATACCTGTTGGTCGGTCTGTGGGAATAGGAATCCCTGTGATGTCTATAGTTCCACGGTGAGTACATATGTCCGTAATTCCTGTTGTAATGCCTGTCGTTGGGCCGGAAATACAGATGTTTTCGGTATCTATTCTTTTGCCATTGATGCATGCGATAGTCGCCATGGCCTCTTCGATTCCAATACCGATCCGAACCCCGAAACCCCCGACGATCCCTTCCTGCATCAAAGCGGCGGTCGCCTCGAAAACTGTTTCGGGCCACCAATCCGTCGGTCCGGTCGCCATACCTGCCCAACCGCTCGTCCATTCGATTGTCTTGTCTATTTAGCCGGTCGCTCGGGCCGTCCTGTGCCATGGCCGGGGAAAACATTACTGTCACCAATAAGATACATGCACTATTAATTATTTTTTTCATAGCGACGTCCTCCTCGTCTATAAATGGAATTTTTCGCGCGTTTTATTTGTTAAGACGAATGAAGTGCTGTTTGGTTTACCATGAGAGGAAAAGGCAGGTTAAGGGCATGACGGTAATATTCGGACGAAGGCCTGTTTCTTGATAGACTTTTTACGAGATGTTTGCTAAGAATAATTAGATATTTTTTATTGTGTTTACCTGACCCCAAAAGGACGATCAATGAACAGCGATAGTTTCAAAAATCAATGTGATGATAAAACCAAAGAGTTCAACATACGGATTCCCTGTTTGCTCGCGGAAAGGGTCGAAGCCTATGCCAAAAAAAACAAAACGGCAATTCCCAGTGTCATCATCGAAGCCCTGGATGCATTTTTGCGAGAACAAAAAAACAGGATGGGTTGATCAATTTCATGTCCGGCGACCTTAATCTCAGAGACGCCGGCAAAGGCAGGCAGGTTGCGAACTTTTTAAAATAAAAACATTTGAATAGTATGCTTCTATAGCTCGATTTCACTTCTTTCTCTGGCCAGAAAAGCGTTTGGGAAAATTTCTCGGCATGCCCTTTCCATGTTCGATAGAAAGGTATCGTTATGTTCCGGGTCGTGATGAAAAAGGGCCAGTTTTTTCACTTCGGCCAGTTTAGCCACCTCTATAGCTTGTTCCCAGCTGCTGTGACCCCATCCCTTCTTTGTTTTCAATTCTTCAGGAGTATATTGGGCATCATGAATGAGGAGATCGGCATTCCTGGAGAGTTCCACCACATTGGGATCTATTCCGTTTTTGTGCTCGACATCCGTACAATATACTAACGTTTTTTCTCCTTCCTCAATACGATACCCATATGCATCACCGCGATGGCTGTACTTGGTAGCTGCAAACCTAATGCCTCTGGGGTGTACATACGTAGTTATATCCGGCTGCAAAAAAGTAAAATTCGCACCCATCTTTTTTAGGGGGACGGGAAAAAAATCATTCTGCATTTGTGTCGCAAAAAGGCTCTCAAGATCTTTCCCCATCCTCTCTTTCCCGCAGATGGAGATGGTGAAGTTCCGTCGAGGATCATAAGCCGGTTCGAAATAAGGAAAACCCTGTATGTGATCCCAATGGGTATGGGACAATATAATACTGATATTATCGTACTGTTCATGAGAATTTCTTATCAGATCATTCCCAAGATTTCGAATTCCGGTGCCGGCATCAAGAATGGCAATCCTGCCCGTACTAAAAGTTACCAGAACGCACGAAGTGTTTCCGCCAAATTGATAATTTTCCGGATCCGGTGTGGGAACAGACCCTCTTGTTCCATAGAATTTAACTTTCATCTGACTACAGCTTTCATAATTGATCTATTAAACTTTCAGTTAAGTTGAAGATCCCAGCTTTGCTATGCAGATAAATGAGTATATGTTTCTCACCGCCCATTCGCTCCGCTCATTTGAGCCACAGAGGTCACGGAGGTGTATATCTTTCCTATCGCCGCTGAGAGGGCGGCGACAGGAAAAACCTCAGCAGCTTACGCTGCGAAAACGACATAAGTCATCAATTCTTTGGTTACAAGGTGCTGATATGGGCATTTTATTACCCGAAGGGATAGTGGTTTTATCCAATGGTCCTCTCAACGATTGGATAAAAAATGACAAACTCTTCGATCTCTGCGGCTCTGCGGTGAATAAATTTTAAAAGACCCGCATGCTTTAACTCATACCATTTCCAGTTGTCTGACACAAGGCGTCCAGGATTTGAGGGGGCGCTTGCATCCTTTACAGCTGTTCAAACCCTGTCTGATTTTGCAGTAGCTGTTAACGACAAACTCAAAGAGTTTCGCGTTTTTAACCGCCAAAGCCACTTCATCCGCAATGGCCGATAAGACCTGGTCGTCTTCCTTGCTAAAAAAATGGGTTTGTATTTTGTTGAGGGCGTTAATGACCCCGACTTTTTCATCACCGGAAATCAATGGCGCCGAAATTATGTTTCTTGTTTTAAACCCATGTTCTTCATCGATTGCGCAATAAAAATCCGGATCGATCTGAGTATCGTTGACCACCTGTGTCTTCAGTTCTCTCAGAGCCCGGCCGGCGATTCCCCTGTCTGCGGGAAAACGTGTTGACACCAGCTCCATGCCGGTTTCACCGAAGGCTGTAAAAAACTCGAACTCATTGGTGTCTTCATCATACAAGAGTATCGAACTTTCCTCGCAAAGGAGTTCCGATGTCACAATCCCGGTGATGGTGGTTAGAAGTTCCTGTAAATTGCCGATATATGCCATAGAGGAGCTGACGGTCTGGTAGAGATTGAGCATGCGAATTTTGCTGTCCTTCAACTCGTGGGAAAATGCATTTTCCAGCAGGCTGGATACCAATGGAACGAAAGAAGCGTTTTCCGGTTTGGTTTTAAGCTCTTGAGCCATAGTGGCATCGGCAAGCAGGGCCAGGGTTCCGATGGATTGGCCCCGGTCTTTTAATGGAATGGCCACTCCGATTGTATTCGTCGATTCAACAGGATTCTTGAAACCGAACCTGTCAAGGGCTTCCCCGTTTTGAGAAAAAAACAGGGTCCCGTGACCAACTTCGTCTGAACGGTTGACACCGTCGAGCAATGCTTCGAATTTTCCGGCCATGTTCATCGGAACGTTTTGAGCAAAAAAATGAGCCCTGGACGTCCGGGGATCATCAAGAAAAAATCCGACGACATCCAAATTATACTGCTGTTTCAACCAGCCTGAGATGACGGAACATTGCTCTTCGATATTATTGGCTAAAATAAGTTTTGTCAAATCTGGATTTGCATGACCCGGCATCGGTCTATCTCCTT
>JAWOIY010000067.1:0-29138 GCA_046484425.1 Desulfobacterales bacterium
GCGGTATAATTGCGTTTAAGGCGGCGTTAAGCGTTTTTGAAATGCTTCGAGTGCGTCGCGCAGCATGCGGCGGATAAAAACTTCCTTGTCTCCGCTGGTGACAGATTGGTAGGAGCCGTAATCCGGATGCGATTCAGACAGTTCGGGTGGTTTCACCTTGCATGCTGCCTTGATCGTATCGAAGTTCTGAACCAATTCTGCAAGAGTGTGTTGTTCACAGGGGAGATTAACCAGCCATTTCAATCGGCGCATCACCTCAAACCGAATCTGATCGGCCAGGAAAAGATGGACGTCAACAACGCGCATTTGCCGGCTGTTTGGAAGATAGTTAAACTTTGTGGCAAGTCCAAAATCTAAAATTCCCATGATGAGTTCATAATAGGCAATTGCGCTGGTTTCTCCGGGCTGGGAGAGGAAAAAGAGCGTTTTGTCTGAAAGATCCGACAGCCTTGTTTTCAAATGATACGATTCGCCGAATCGTTCTTCCCACGGGCCAAAAGCCCGTTGTTCTGCAATTTTGGCTCGATAGGCTTGAATGTTAACAACTTTTGTCATGGAATATTCAGATATTGATGATCGACAAGGCTATCCGAAGTCAAGCAAAGGCAAAAGCGGTAATGAAGAAGAGTTTTAACCACTATAACCCGAATTTCTCACGGGAAAAGTGGTTAAAAAAGAAACTTCTTCATGAGAAATTCGGGTTTAGGCAACGTCTTTATTGTAACAAATCAGGCAGCACTGCAAACAGCGGTTCGATTCATACTGGGCCTCTTCTTCGCTGATGACAAGATCTGCCTCTACGAAGGATTTAATCCGTTCGTCCACCGGAAGTTCCGGCATTTTCGTTCTGGATAATTTCGTTATTCCGGGAACTGATTTGAAAATGGATATTGGGATGTTGTTTTTAAACAGCGTCTGGGCCGGAGGGGTGACATCCTGGCCGGCCAGGTACATGTGAATGGATCGGGCTGCCCTGCGTCCGCCGCCGATGGCGGAAACGACAAGATCGGCACCGGTGGCCGCGTCTCCGGCGGTGAAAATATAAGGGATACTCGATTGAAGGGCAATCGGGTCTGCAGAATCAATGGTATTCCACCGGGTCACCTTCAAGTCTTCGTCAAGCCTTTTGCTTTCTTCTTTAAAGAAAACATCCGGGCCCTGACCGATGGCGGTAATCAGCATATCGATGTCCATTACCGTTTCAGAACCTTTGATGGGCACCGGTCTGCGTCTGCCGCTGGCATCCGGTTCGCCGAGCTCCATTTTCAGGTATTCCAGGCCCACGACTTTGCCTTCCTCATTACCGATGACACGGGTGGGAGCTGCGAGAAACGTAAACTTGACGCCTTCATGCTCCGCCGCTTCGATTTCTACCATGTTGGCCGGCATTTCTTTACGGGTCCGGCGATAAACAATGGATACTTCATCAGCGCCAAGGCGAATCAGGGTTCGAACACAGTCGATGGCGGTGTTTCCGCCGCCGATCACCACACATTTTTTGCCGACAAACGGTTGTTTGTCATGGGGCTTTTCCTGCTGCCATACAGCAAAATTGGTAAGAAAATTGATGCCTGTATAGCATCCTTCCAAATTCTCACCTTCAACACCAAGGGAGTAGTCTTTCCAGGCACCGATTCCTAAGAAAGCGGCATCAAATCCGGCTGCCATCAGGGATCCGATGTCAAAGTCTTTGCCAAGCATCATGTTGGGTTTATGTTCGACGCCCAGATCGAGAATCCCCTGAATTTCCCATGCAAGCACTTTTTTGGGAAGACGGTATTCAGGGATGCCATAGCGGATCATGCCGCCAAGTTTCGGCATGGCATCAAAAATCGTCACGCTGTGACCCAGGCGACGGAGAAAATAGGCGCAGCTCAAACCGGCCGGGCCGCCGCCGATGACGGCCACCTTTCTGCCGGTATCCGGCGCGCGGGAGATGGGAAGGCGTCTACCGGAATTCATTTCAAAGTCAGCCACAAAGCGTTTCAGTTGATTAATGGAAACGGGTTCGTCTTCAATACCTCTGCGGCACTTATTTTCACAAGGATGCGGGCAGACCCTGCCGCAGGCCAGCAGCAGCGGATTGCGCTCGCGAATCGTATTGACGGCGCCTTCATAATCTCCGACTTTTGTCAGGTATATATATTTGGGGATGTCAATTTCAGCCGGACAAGTCTGCTGGCAAGGCGCGATGCGGTCATCATACTGATTGAGATGCAGCAGCTTTTGAGACATGGTTTTTATTTCCATGATATCCTTGGGGCAGACCCTTTCACAGGCACCGCATCCGACACATTTCATTTCATTCACAACAGGGTAGCCGTGAGGTCCCATTTTAAGGGCATCAAAAGCACAGGCTCTGACGCAGTCGCCCAGACCGAGGCATCCCACCGGACAGACCCGCTGACCTCCGGAAAGAGAGGCAAGCGCCTGGCAGGTTTTGATTCCCATGTAATGATATTTATTTTCGGCACGGTCGCCGCCCATACAGGTGTTGTAAGAAATCAGGGCTTCAGCGGTTCCGGGATCCATACCCATGACCGCAGCGATATTAGCGGCCGCCTCGGCACCTGCGACAATACAGACACTCGGGGGTGCTTCGCCGGCCACTACGGCAACGGCAGCGGCGGAACATCCGGCATATCCACAACCGCCGCAGTTTGCACCGGCGGTAAGACTTTCCACAATGGCGATTCGGGGGTCTTCATACACATAAAAAATTTTGGAAGCCGCACTGAGCGCACCTCCGCACAAAGCTCCCAAACCCAACATAAATAGAACTGCTGATAATGATAACACTGTATCCTCCTATAATTGATGGTCGATTGTTGATTTGCAATTGAAGAATGAAACCATCCTAAAATCATCAATCATCAACAATCTGTCATCTATACCATCCCTTTGAAAGTAAAAAAAGTAAGGGACAGAATACCTGCGGTAATAAGGCCTACGGCCGTATCCTGAAGTGGTTTCGGAACCCTGGCCAGAATGATGCGTTCTCTGACGCCCGCAAAGAGAATCAGGGCCAGGCCGAATCCAACGGCATAGGCCGCTGACTGTACCAGGGTTTTCATAAAGTTAAGTTCCTTATCGATATTTAAAATACAAGCACCAAATACCGCACAGTTGGTGGTAATCAGCGGCAAAAATATGCCCAGTCCTGCGTACAGTGCGGGGATGCTCTTTTTTAGAAACATTTCGACAAACTGGACCAGGGATGCAATCACCAGGATAAATGCAATGGTCCTCATATAAACCAACTTAAAGGGTGCCAGAAAGAACGTGTAAATCAGCCAGGTGATAACCCCGGCCAACACGAGAACAAAGACGACCGCCATGGCCATGCCGACCGCTGTCTCCATTTTTTTGGATGTGCCGAGAAACGGGCAGTTGCCCAAAAACTGGGCCAGCAAGATGTTGTTCACAAAGATACCGCCGATAATAATTTCCATGTATCCCATAGATTGACTCCTATTTGCTTCCCATAAGATTCATAACACAAAGCATCAGCCCCAGACAGACAAAGGCTCCGGGCGCTTGAACCATGAACGTGAACGGTTCAAAATTTGCACCAAATACGTCCTGAAGGCCGAAAACGGAAGAGGGTGTTGTCCAGAAAGTTAGATTATTGGCACCAAACAACTCACGAAAAGCCCCAAGGGCCGCTAAAGAGAGGGTAAAACCGAGGCCAATACCCAGACCGTCGGCAGTTGAAAGCGAAATACCATTTTTAGAGGCAAAAGCCTCTGCCCTGCCCAGCACAATGCAGTTCACCACAATCAAAGGGATAAACACGCCAAGCTTGAGAAACAGGGGATAGGCAAAGGCCTGCATTAACAATTCGATGGCGACAACAAAGGTCGCAATGATAATAATGAAGCATGCGATTCTGACTTTGGATGGAATGATGTTCCGTAAAGCCGAAACCAGAATATTCGAAAATACCAGGACAAACGTCGTGGCCAGACCCATTCCGATGCCGTTTTCAACGGTCGTGGTGACACCGAGTACCGGGCACAAACCCAGAACCAGTCGAAACGGCGCTATTTCTTTCCACAGACCCTTGGTGAATTCCTGTGTGAGTGTTTTCGCCATTATGATCTCCCTGTTTACTTAAATTCCTTTAGTTTATCTGCAAGTTGAGGTTTAAGTTTCTGATAAATCATACCTGCGTCGGATGCCGCCGAACAGACAGCCCGCGATGTAATGGTCGCGCCGCTCAATGCGTTAACCTTTCCGCCGTCGTTGGTGACTTTGAACGTCTCTTTAATGGGCATGCCTTTAAACTGGGCCACAAAACCGGGATCATCTTTTGCAGTGGCTCCAAGTCCGGGCGTTTCACTGTGGGTGGTCACTCCGACACCGACAATCTGGTCGTTTTCCATATTGACGGCGACCATCAGGCCGATGTCACCGCCATAGCCTTTGCCGAAACTTTCAAGAACCACGGTGTTGGCTTTGCCGTCAAATTTGCCGACGAAAAATTTACGTTCCACTTCGCCGTCTTGGAGGGCAAACCGGTCGGCAATGGGATCATTGGACACGCCTTTGAGGATCTCTTTAATGGCCGGTCCTTTGACAAATTTTAGCTGCTGCACTTCGATTTTGGATGCGGTTGCATTCCTCAGGCCGGAAAGCAAACCGCCTGAAATGGTACTCAATACCGTCAGAACTACGACCATCATAATTATATCTCGCATCTTAGACAACCTTTCCCAGAGCTTTTGGTCTGATTTTGTCACAAAGTGGATTGATAAGATTCATAAGCAGAATCGCAAAAACCACACCATCAACATAGGAACCGATATTCCTTATCAATACGGTCATTACGCCGGCTCCGGCGCCGTAAATGAGCATGGGGATAAAGTTGACCGGTGAAGATGAATCTTCGGTGGCCAGAAAAAAGGCGCCGATCAGCGTATACCCGGTTAAAAGGTGGAATGCAGGGCCTGCGTAATGGGAAGAATCGGACATATGAAACAACAGGGCGGTGACACCCACACCGGCCAAAAAAGAAACCGAAATTTCCCAGCGGATAAATCCCCTGATAATCAGATAAATTCCTCCAAGAATGAGGCCGAGGCCGAAGGTTGCGCCGATTCCGCCGGATTGCTGGCCCAAAAGAAGATCGGTTATACCAAAGGCCTCAACACCCGACGTTCCCAAGTGTTTGGCGGCGGCCAGGGGATAGACCATGGCAAAACCGAGATCGTAGTTCACCAGAACTTCATTAAAATCAAAATAATCTTTCCAGGCCACCATGAGGATGGCTGATCCGATTAGAACAGGATTGAAGGGATTGCCGCCGATGCCGCCGTAAATGTGCTTTCCGATAAGCACCGCAACGAAAGTACCGGTGGCGACCAGCCACCACGGAGATGTTGCCGGCAAAAGCATGGCAAATAAAAGTCCGATAAGCGCTGCATTTCCGTCACCAATGCTAACGGTGCGCCTGGTAATTTTGTTGATGAGTAACTCCCATATAATTGCGAAGGAGATGGAGAGCGAAACAACACTCAGGGCAGGCATGCCATAGGTAAATATTCCGAATAACACCGCCGGCAAAGCTGCAAGCATTGTATGATAACTTCGAACTGTTATGCCGCTCCCATCGTGCCAGAATGGAGCATGTGAAACGATGAGTTTTTTGTGATTAAGCATTCGTTGCCTCCGCTGTAGTGATCCGGCCGAGTTCATATTTCGCCAGCCTTATATAGTGAAAAATCGGCATTTTTGATACACAGACAAAACTGCATAGACCGCACTCTATGCATGAATACAGGTCATACTCGCCGGCAGCCTCCTCATATTTCCCGGCCTCAAGAAATCGGACAAGCATGTTAACCGGAATGTTCGCCGGGCAAATCCTGACGCATTCGCCACAGTTGATACAAGGATAGTCGGAAACCATGGGGATGTTGTCTCTATGCTGAACCATAATGGCATCCGTATCCGGTTGGACCGGGAGGTCCTCGGAGTATACGGCCGAGCCGGTCATGGGCCCTCCGATAATTAATCGGTCTTTTTCATTTAATGTAACGCCAAAAGCGCTTAAGATGTCACGGATGGGTGTTCCGATTCGGGCCGATACAAGTGAGGAACTTCCGTCTTTATTAATGAAATTAAAGCGTTTATAAACCGGTATGTTGCCTTCAACAAACGCTTTGCCGATGGATGCAGCCGCTTCCGCGCTGATGAAAGATACACCGATGTCTTCACAATTTTTGCCGGCGGGAACCACCTGACCCAGGACATCCCGCATGATCAATTTCGGCAGTGAAGCGGGGTATTCACGATGGACGATCCGGACTTCCGCCCCGCTGAGACCGGCATCCTGCATCAGGTGATCGGGCGAAACCATGACGATATTTTCGATTCCCGTGATTTGCTTTAAAATACGGACACCGTGCTTGATTGCCTTGCTGTCAACGAGCACCGTGTGTTGATTGGTCGTAATCAGCAGGTCACGGTCAACACCTGTGATGACGATGGTCTCAATGGGTGGTGATGTGTCGGTGGAAGGAAAGAGTCCGGCCGGGAGGTTCCCGGGAATAAAGGTCAGGCAGTCTTTTACGGTATCTATAGTGGGTTCATTTATACGTGTTGAAAATTGTTCGTCAATTTCTTCGTTGTCAGCAACATCGATGGATATGGCCGTATAGGTTTTTCCATAATCAGCGCTGAATGGAGCAATGGATGAGATGGTTCCAGTAACTGAAGAAACGACATAGGCATCACTATTTTCAGAGTAAGAAAGCTTCTGGCCGGTTTTGACCTTTTCGCCGATTTTGAACAAAAGTTTATCTTTAAAATCAAAAGGTTTGTCTAAAAGAAGCGTCACCTTTTCGGAGGGTTGGATAATCGTTGGCTCCGGCGCTCTAACGTCCAGCGCGTCATATTTTACCTGTGGCTTTGTCAAACCGATAAAAGTTCGTTTTATCATCGTTTAACCTTTTTTGTTTTTTGCATTAGAATATTTGGCACCCAAATCATCTTTGCCTGTAGTCAAAAGCGGACGGTTTACATGACATGACACCAACTGCACCTCTCTTCTTCCGGACCGGCTTCAACTTCCTGGTGACATTTTTCACACTGCGAATGGAAGGCATCAGATTGTTTTAAAACCTCCGACTCCTCGAGATCTTCGGATTCATGACAGTCCAGGCAAGATTCAGGGTATGCTTGACCTTCCGCAGGAACCTGGTGGCAATAACCGCACTTCACGAGTGCGTCTTTTTCGTCTTCAGGTTCTTCCGGGTGGTGATGACATTCCTTACAGGCGAGGCCGTATCCCGATTCCGCATAATGCGTTTTGTGGTCAAACAGCACTTTTCCCGCAACCGTTTTGTACATTAATCTTATCGGTTCGTCCGGAGTTTTGACCGGAAAGGCAGCATGGCTTATAACACCCACAAAGAAAAAAACAACAATAAGGATATAAGCAGCTTGCAGTTCTCTTTTTGGAGTCATTTCAATACAATCCTTTCAACGTCTTTTAAGGTGGGCATAAAAAATCAAAGGAAACGCCTACCACAATGAAAAAGAGCTTTCAAGCTATTTTTTCTCGATATTGAAAAATACTTGTTTCTTATAAAAAAAGCTGGGTCACGTGATGGTTATGTCGTCGACATTGTCTATACTTTGGTATTGTTCAGTTTCCATAGGTTTGATACGAATGGGTGTGAGTACAATCATGAAAAACATATTTTACGGAGCCGAACCGCCTTGGGGTTCGAAAGTCAAATGGCAAATCGTCAACCGGGATCTGGAGTATCTCATCCGTCGGCATTATGATGCCCTGAAAAATGCAATGAAGTCGGCATGGAACCTGGAAGCCGGGCTGGCTTCGATTTTTCCGTTTCTGGACGACCTGTGCAGGGCCACATGCACCTGGTGTCCGGCTCCCTGTTGTCTGACCGCAAGGGCCTGGATCGATTTTAAGGACCTTTTGTTTCTCCATCTTGCGGGTCGTTCGGTTCCCCCTGAACAGCTCTTTTCCAATTTTAAAGAAACCTGTCGTTACCTCAGCCCCAGAGGTTGTAAACTGCCAAGAATCTCAAGGCCCTGGGTCTGCACCTGGTATCTGTGTCCCACCCAGAAGGCGAATCTATACCGCAAAGACCGCCATATTCAAGACAGATTCAGCCGGACGATTCAGGCTGTCAAGGTTTGTCGGACGGAGATGGAATCCGAATTTATCCGGGTTATTTCATGATTTCCATCTGTATAAAATCCAAACCTCAAATGGATGGACCAAAATGAATTTGACTAAATTTTTTGTGTAAATATAAAATAGGTGTGAATCTGTTTGACAGCCGATTTGAAATATACTTGAAAGCAAAACTTCGAGAGGACGATCATTAAAAAGACTGGAGGGTAACATGGCATTTGATCCGGAAAAGGATAAAATTTTAAAACAATGGAAATGTGAAGAGACCGGACTGGTGGTTTCCATCAACCAATACGGCGACGGAGAACCAAAACTCCAGATCGGTCCCAGGATATTTAAGAGAAAAGACGGCGAGGAGTCCCAAAGGAAGGCCGGTCGTTTGAGCATCGAGGATGTGATGTGGTTTTACGAGATCATCGATGAGGCAAAAGAAGAACTTGCAAGATTGGCAAGACCGTTGTGATGAAACAGCTTTGAAGGTCACTGTTTAAGGTTTTTGATACAGATCGATAACAAAATGAACCTTTCAATACCAAAACGCATCGAAGAATTAAGGGAAGCGCTTCACCGGCATAATTATCGGTATTATGTTTTAGATGACCCGGAAATATCCGATGCCGAATATGACCGATTGATGCTGGAGCTGATAAAGCTGGAAACGGACTATCCCGAACTTTCAAGCCCGGATTCCCCGAGCCTCAGGGTTGGAGCGCCGCCCCTTGAAAAATTTGAAACCATTGAACATTCGCTCCCGATGCTCAGTCTGGAAAATGGATTCAATGACTCGGACATCATGGAGTTCGATCGGCGTATCAAAAGAAACCTGAATATCGACGGTGAGATTGTTTATACCGCGGAACCGAAGTTGGACGGCGTTGCCGTGGAGCTGGTCTACGAAAGCGGCCGGCTGATCACCGCATCCACTCGTGGAGACGGCTTCAGCGGTGAATTGATTACATCAAATGTCAAAACCATACGTTCTGTCCCGTTGCGACTTCACAATGAAAAAGAGAATACCATTCCCTCACTTCTTGAGGTCAGGGGCGAAGTGTTTATCGCCAAGGAAGCGTTTAAAAGCTTAAACAACGAGCGCCTTGCCGAGAACTTGCCGCTGTTTGCCAATCCAAGAAATGCGGCTGCCGGTTCTTTAAGGCAGCTCGACTCGAAGATTACGGCAAAACGCCCTTTAGAAATATTTTTCTATGGTGTCGGAAGCGTTGGCGGCCTTGTGTTGGAGTCGCATTGGGAAACGTTAAATACGCTGCAAAAATTCGGGTTCAGAATCAATCCCCATATCCGGCCGAAGATTACCGTCGAAAAGGCTATCGAGTGTTACAGGGAACTCAGTGAAAAACGTCATCTTTTGCCCTATGACATTGACGGTATGGTCATCAAAGTCGACAGCCTTTCTTTTCAACGCCGTTTGGGGGCGACATCCCGGAGTCCGCGATGGGCCATCGCTTATAAGTTCAAAGCGATTCAAGAGACCACTCGAATCGTCAACATCGATGTTCAGGTCGGAAGAACCGGAACGCTGACGCCTGTGGCACATCTTGTTCCGGTCAAAGTCGGCGGGGTGACGGTCAGTCGGGCAACGCTTCACAATGAAGATGAAATAAAAAGAAAGGATATCAAAATTGGCGATACGGTCCTCGTTCAGCGAGCCGGTGACGTGATTCCTGAAGTTGTTAAAGTGATAACATCGAAGAGAACAGGAGAAGAAAAAACCTTTGAAATGCCGATCCGTTGTCCTGTTTGCAATGCTTCAGTTGTTCGATCCGAAAAAGAAGTGGCGCTGAGATGCGTCAACACGGCGTGTCCCGCCCAGGTAAAAGAGCGGATAAAGCATTTCGCCTCAAAGGGTGCCTTTGACATCGACGGATTGGGGGATAAATTGATCGATCAGTTGGTAGATAAAGATTTGCTCTTTTCCTATGCGGATATATTTCGGCTAACCAAAGAGACACTGAAAAATTTGGAACGAATGGGTTCAAAATCCGCCACAAATATTATTCGTGCCATTGAAGACAGCAGGAAGATTTCTTTAAACCGCTTTATTTATGCGCTGGGGATACGGCATGTGGGAGAGCATGTGGCCGGGGTGCTTGCAAATGCTTTGAAGGGTCTTGACAAGCTTATGTGTGCAACGCCGGATGAACTCGAAGCCATTGAAGGGGTGGGGCCTGTAGTTGCCGAAAGTATTGCCGGCTTTTTCCGACAGAATGAAAACCGAAAAATTGTAAATGATATGATTGCCGGCGGGATTCAAATTCTTCGTGATGTGGATCAGAAAGCGGGCATGCTTGCGGGCAAGGTTTTTGTCCTGACCGGAACGCTTGAAACTTTGACAAGGGATGAAGCAAAAAATGCCATTGAAAGGGCCGGAGGAAAGGTCACCGGTTCCGTAAGCCGAAACACGGATTATCTTGTCGCAGGGGCATCACCCGGGTCCAAGCTTAAACGAGCGGAAGAATTGGGTGTTGCCGTTATTGATGAAAAAACCCTTAAAAGATTGATGATTGGCGATTGATGATTGAAGATTTTAGGATCGGACTATTTTGGAAAAATACGATAAATTAACAAATAAAAAATATCTAATCGCCAATCGCCAATCATCAATCCATAATCCACAAGGGGGTTGGGCATGGAAGAAAAAGTAAGAGCCCATGCGGTCATTTCCGGAAGAGTCCAGGGTGTTTTTTTCCGATTGGAGACGAAACATGCGGCTGAAGGATACAAGGTTTTCGGATGGGTGCGCAATAGACGAGATGGGACGGTTGAAGCTGTGTTTGAAGGTTCTGAAAAGAACGTTATTTCAATTCTTGAATGGTGTAAAAAGGGACCGCCCATTGCGAAGGTTAGCCGTGTGGATGTGGAGTGGGAGGATTACATCGGCGAGTTTAACAGTTTTGAAATAACATATTAACGCCGCCAAAAAAAACGGCTTACTTTCCCAAGGCAAAGTAAGCCGTGTGAAAAGAAAATCTGTTATACGGTATCGCTGAGTTTCTTGCCGGGTCTAAATTTTACTACATTGCGTGCTTTGATACTGATGGCCTTTCCGGTTTGAGGATTGCGTCCTTTCCTCGCTTTTCGACGAACTTTTGCAAAGGTACCGAATCCGACCAAAGTTAATTTGCCGTCCTTTTTTTTCAGAGTCTTGGTTACATTTTCCATGAAAGAGCTCAGCGCGGCTGAGGCGGCAACTTTGGAAATGCCCGCGTCCTTTGCCATTTGTTCTACAAGTTCAGCTTTTGTCATCCTTGTCCCCCTTTCTCGTTTGTTGGTTAATGCCAATGCGCCTTGCCTGCCAAAGATTCTAAAAGGTCCATATGGACATGAAAACGTTTTACTAAAAAAGGGCTGCGACAAATTGAATCGGATCAAATTCTTGGAGATCTTCAATTTTTTCTCCAACACCGATATACTTTAACGGAATTTCAAGGGTTTTGCAGATACTGACAACAATTCCGCCCTTTGCTGTTCCGTCAAGTTTTGTAAGGGCTATTCCTGTGACATTCAGTGCATCGTTGAATAATGAAGCCTGAGACAAGGCATTTTGGCCAGTGGTGGCATCGAGAATCAGAAGAACTTCGTGGGGTGCCCCGGCAAGCTTATTTGAAATGGTGCGTTTTATTTTTTTGAGTTCTTCCATCAGGTTTTTTTTCGTATGAAGCCTTCCTGCGGTATCAACAAGAACAATATCCGCATCTCTGGCAACAGCGGCTTCAATGCTGTCATATGCAACAGCCGCAGGATCCGACATCTCTCTATGCTTGATGATTTCGACACCGGCTCTATCGGCCCATATGCCAAGCTGTTCTATGGCTGCAGCCCTGAACGTGTCGGCGGCGGCGATGATAACCTTCTTCCCTGAAGCGGAGAATCGTGCAGCCAGTTTTCCGATGGTGGTTGTCTTTCCCGTACCGTTGACACCGATAACCATAATGACATGGGGCTTGTTCACAATGGCTTGAGGCGGCTTCATCGCCGCATTCAGCAATTCAAGAATTTTCTCTCTAAGTACTTTTTTGAGTTGATCCGGGCCCGATATTTCCGAAGATTTCAAGGAGATGCCCCGGATAAGGTCCGTGACTGTCTGGACGCCGATGTCTGAGGTAATTAAAATTTCTTCGAGTTCATCCAGTAATTCATCATCGATTTTTCTTTTGCCTGCAAAAAGATCATTGATGTCGGTGGTAAGAAGTTTGCGGGTTTTTGAAAGACCGTTTTTCAGGCGTTTAAAAAATCCTGTTGGTTTTTCAGAGGCACCCCGATCAACCTCCTCATCAATATTGTCCGGGGGGATAGGTGTTTCACTTTCGAATTCCTCGTGGTTAATGTCCGTTTTATTCTCAGGCGTTTCAGCCTGAACATCGTCGAATTCAAATGATTGCGAAACTTCACCGGTTTTTTGATCAGACCGTGTTTTTTCTTCCTCTTTGTTTTTCTTTTTTTTGAACCAGTTCATTGCCATGATCAATTTTTTTGCATAGAAAACCCTTTAATAAAGCAAATCCCCCCTGGGGATAACCGGAGCCCAGTCCTTTGTATCCAGATTCTTTATGCTTCCTTTTGTTTGAGGTTTACCGATACGATTTTGGAGGCCCCCTTTTTTTCCATGGTAATGCCGAAAAGGGTTTCTGCAAATTCCATGGATTTTTTATTATGGGTGATCATGATAATCTGAGATTTTTCCCCGATTACTTGCAATAAATCATTAAAACGAAAGACATTGATTTCATCGAGAGATGCATCAATTTCATCCATGATGCAAAAAGATGCCGGTTTAATTAAAAAGATCGAAAAGATCAGTGCAATGGCGGAAAGTGCTTTTTCTCCACCGGAAAGAAGGCTCATTCTTGTCAGTTTTTTTCCGGGCGGGTGAATCATAAATTCTATACCGGTTTCAAGGGGGTCGTTCGGTTCAGTCAGGACAAGTCTGGCGGAACCACCTTGGAAAAGACGGGGAAACACCTCTTCTAATTTGCTGTTGACTGCATCGAACGTTTTGAGAAAGCGCTCCTGGCTGATTTTGTTTATCTTTTGAATAACCTTGTGAAGATCGTTAAGTGCCTTTACAAGGTCCTCGCGCTGTTCATTCAGAAAGTCATATCGCTCTTTGAGCTGTTCATACTCCTTTATGGCACCCAGATTAACATCTTCGATATTTGCAATATTTGTTCGGTTACGGGCAAGTTCCTCTTCTATTTCCTCCGGGCGCAAGTCCTTGCCGACGTTGAGGTCGTCGAATTCTGATTTGAGAGCCGCAATCGGTTTATGATAATTTTCTTCCAGCCGGCTTGTAATATTTTCCCGTTTGACAAGCCGCTGGGATTGTTCAAGCTCGACCATTCGTATTTTCTTTAAAATATTTTCCCGCTCGTTTTGAATATCCGATAGGATACCGTCGCTCTCTTTCAGCTTTTCATCAATTGTATTATAGTCCGCCTCATTTATTTCGAGTGCTTTTTCAAGAAGCTTCATCTCGTCGTACATACCGGAAAGCTCCTGTTCACACGCTTTAATCTGTTCCTTTAAATCGAGTTGTTTTCGGTTTTTTCGGATCAGTTCATTTGAAATCTGTTCGACCCTTTGGACGCTGTCATTCTGAAATTCTTTGAGTCGCCTCAACGTGTTGTTGCTGTTTTCCAGTTTCGCATTTAATGTTGTCAGGTTCAACCTGAGATCCATGATTTTCTGGTTGAACGTTTCCATTTCGGATGACACGATATCGATGTGTTCCAGCTTTTCAGAGACGAGATCCTGGGCATTTTTAACCTGGTTTTCAACCTCGGCAACGGCTTTGTTGTATCTATCGACTTCTTCGTCAACATCGGATTCTTCGCCCAGAAGCTGCTCGTGTTCCAGGCGAACGATTTCAAGATGCCGAAGGGCGTTTTTAAGATCCTCGGATGCTTTATAAAGCGCCTTTTCCGTTTCCACTTCGTTATGCTTGGCTTTGCTTTCCAGTTCCCTGAGCTTTTGCAGGTTGCTTTCGATAGTTCTAACTTCGGATTCCAATTCTTTTTGATGTTCCCGGGTCGATTCAAGTTGCTGGTTCAAGTCTTCGATCTGGATTTCAAACGCTTTGAGCTCCTGTTTTTTGGCAAGGATGCCTGATAAATTTTCCTTGCTCCCGCCGATCAGAATACCTTGATGGGAAATTAAGTCGCCGTTTTGGGTAACAACAGTCTGTAATGTGCCGTTTCTGTTGAAAACGTCTATGGCTTCTTCAATATTCGCCGTAACGACAACATGTCCCAGGAGTGCTTCTGCGATCCGCTCAAAGCCCGGTTTTACGACGACATGATTTAAAAGATGTTGCGGGTGATCATGCCGATGATTCGGGCTCGATCCCATATCTTTGACAGATGAAACCGGGATGAAACCGCTGCGTCCTGCGCCGGTTGTCTGTAGATAATCAATGGAGCCGATAGCCGTTTTCTGATCTTTGACAAGAATGTATTGCAAAGACTCTCCGAGAACGGCTTCCACCGCAGTTCCAAAAGTGGATTCCGGTTCAAGGATATCTGCCATAAGTCCCAGAATACCATTACCATCCTGTTCGATTAGACTCCCGGACGGCAGATTTTCCTGATCCGTTTTATGCTTCTTCATGATGGCCTGGACGCCATCTTTGTACCACTCGAAGTTGTCCTCCATTTTCTTTAAGGTGGTATAAGATGATCTGGCCTTGTTTCGTTCAAGCTCGAGGGTTTGAACCAGCCTGACCTGTTCTCCGAGGGACGTGTTTTTTCCCTGGAGTTCTGTTTGAACGATGTCGCTGCGTTTTTTCAGATCCTCAATTTCTGTTTTACATGAACTTAGCTGGTCTTTGACCTTGTTTTCCTTTTCCTTGAGCGCGGAAACCTTTCGGCTTGTTGCGAGTTCTTCTTCGTCTATGATTTTGAGCCGTCTTTTCAGGCTTTCCTTATTGCTCGTGACATTTTGATAGATGTTTTTATATTGAGCTTCCCGGGCGACCAGGTCCATTAAGCCGGCTTTGGCGGTTTCAAGCTCTTGGTTCAATGCAACGAGTTGATCTTTTATATTTTGCGAAGCCGATTGTTCTTTGTCGAGGGTCGACCTTGCGGATGTTATCTCGGCCTGAATACGAATATTCTGGTTTTCAACCCCTTGAATCTCAGACGTTAAGTTTTTGTTTTTTTCTTCAAGGTTTTCACGGGCGGATTCAAGTTCTTCGAACTCATCTGTAAGCCTTTCCACATCTTTTAAGAGGTGGACCTTATCATTTTCCATCCGGTCTAAATTGCGCTGGATTTCGAATTTTCGGGCTTTTTGATCTGAAATTTCCTGATTTTTTTCCGCGCGATCGAATTTGATTTTTTCCAGTGCGGCATCCAGCTTTTTCAATTGGGTTGAATGTTCAATGTCCGTATCATTTAAATCTCTTAACAAAGCATCGGCTTCATCGATTTCACGGGTATATTCATCATGATGATACAGTGTGAGACGGATATCGAGTTCCCTGATGCGCGCTTGATATTTTTTATAGCGTTCGGCCTTTCTCGCCTGGCGTTTAAGGCCGGACATCTGCCGATTTATTTCCGTGATGATGTCGCTGACACGCAGAATGTTATCGTTCGTGGCCTGGACTTTTCCCAGGGCTTCCTTTTTCCGGGACTTATATCTCGTAACTCCCGCAGCCTCCTCAATGAGGATCCTTCTTTCTTCCGGCCCGGCATCGGTCATTGTGCCGATGCTGCCTTGCTGTATGACGGCGTAGGATTTTGAACCCAAACCGCTTCCCATAAAAATATTGTGTATATCCTTGAGGCGGCAGGGCTGCTTGTTAATGAAATAACCGCTTTCTCCGGAACGGTAAAGCCGCCGGGTCAGGTTGATTTCGGTAAACTCTTTAAGTTCTTCAGGGGCCGTGCCGTTATCGTTTGCAAGGGTGAGTGAAACCTCGGCCATATTCAATGGCGGCTTCCCGTTGGAACCGGAGAAAATCACGTCTTCCATGGATTTCCCGCGAAGCTGCTTTACACTTTGCTCCCCCATAACCCATTTTATTGCATCTAAAATATTGCTCTTGCCACAGCCATTGGGACCCACAACCGCAGAAATACCCGGAGGAAACTCAATACTGGCTTTTTCAACAAAGGATTTGAATCCGTTTATTTCCAGTTTTTTTAGTTTCATACAGTTAAATCTCCTGTCATTTCTTTCTGCTCATACCCAAAACCTGTATTACACATAATTTTGAAACAGATATCAGGGATCCTTTTGTTTGTAAAGGGAAAAACACAATGGGAGGTATAAATTTAATTATTTGAATACAATATGTGGTGGAGTTTCGGCTATTCTATGTTTTTCTTTGAATTGTCGGTTCTTTTCATCTCGATAAAATGTATCCCCAAATGAGCGCGAAAAAAATAAAAATATCTGTAACAATCTAAATATATTGGTAATTTATTGTTTAGACAGTAAGTTGATACCATAACGGTTTGAAAAAACATTATTCATGGAACAGTTTAATAAGGATAATTTTGCGATACCTGATGGAATAAATAGGATCAAACTGTTATGATTGCAAGAGAAATTTAAATTCGCTCAATAAATTCTGTATCCGAATCGAAAATCCAAGTTAGTTCGCTTGGCCCATCCCGCTAATTAGCGGAAGAATAATCGATTAATGGAATATTGGTCCCGGTGAAATAGAAGAAAGTTTCACTGGATAAAAACGATGGGTTTAAAGGATAGGCTTTTTATATAAATGATTGAGGTATTGGTGTGTTTTCTTTTTGATATATTCTCTTATGGCAGGGTTGGTTCCGTCTGTGCTTTTCAAAATATATCTAAGATGAGAAAGGTATCAAAAATCGGATTTGTATAACTTCAAATCCTATAGAAAATTGAAAACTAAATAGCGTCCCCTTCTATCCTAAGTCCCGCTATTTGCCCAACGTTTTTTTCTGTTCATCAAAAAAAAAGAATCAATCACTTATTAATAGGAACGAGGAACGCCCCATCTGGAAACTTGTTTAGCGAGTTGTGCTGTTTTTCCACCTGGAGCAATATGAGCGAAATAGACATTGTCGGATAGAGCAGCGACCAGTTTATTGCGCTGTTCCGAAAGTGCGGCGGTGAGGCGACGTTGTGAGGGCTCAAAGGGAGATAAGAGCAAAATCCGGCCTGTTTCAATGCCCTCGTGCCATTCCATTGGAATTCTCATCCTTTCAAGGCTTCGCGCAGGACAGATGATGATCGGTTGAACACCCCGCAGCAATATCTGCAGGCATTCTTTTTCAATGGGCGAATGAAAACCACTGATAATGCAACGGTGCTGGTTGCGCCATTTTTGAGCCTGATCCATGGCCTTAAGGATGGCGTTGCCGGGGCAGATTTTAGAGCAGAAAAGCGCGGTTTTGGGGATACGGATCAGATCCGGGCGGCCGATTGCCCAAAGTCGAACAGGGGCATCTTTACCTATGCGTTTGTCCAATAAATTCGGGTAAGTCTTGTCTTTACGCTCAATTATCTGAAGGATAGGATCGATGGCCATAAATGTTTTGGGCTTCTATTTCACTCGTTTTTGTCTGGAAGTTTCTCTACAATTTTTCCGTTTTCATAAATAATGATGCCGTGGCCGAAGCGCCTAGCACGTTCACGGGCCTTTAAGGCGGCACGCCTGAGAGCCTTTTCGGCAAGCCTTATGTCAGGATCATCCAATTTTTTTCTGGCATTATTCGTTTGTAGATCAGCCATCTCTTTCTCCTTCATCGATAAAAATAGGCCACTCTCCCGAGTTGTCAACTATGACCCATTCATCTACGATTTCTTTGTATAAATTTTCAAAATTGCTCAGTCCGGAGTGAAACCGGCGACGAACCACATCTTCCGGAACATTGTGCCCTCCTTCCTTAACACGCTGCTTCACCCGGGCAACGGCAAACTCCGGATCAGGAAGCCTCAAAAAATAGAGCTTTACCTTGTACCCTTTTTTCTGCCATTCCGGAATAAGTCTAATATAGTTTTTCCCGCTCAGGGTCGTTTCAAAGGAAAAACTCTCGCCCCTTTTCACATAGGTTTTCATCATTTCGATCATCATCCTGGATGCTTGAATCGAACTTGCTTCAGGACGAAAGGGATTGATACCTTCGGCAATAAGATCCGCATTGATGAAATTAGGGCACTCGGCTTCTCTGGGAAGGAATTCAGTGGCGAATGTCGTTTTGCCCGCCCATTCGGTCCTGCGATAATTAAAATCTTTTTGTGTCTTTGCACGCTTTCCACATTAATATCAGTGTATTATTGAAAATATCCGCAAGTCATTTTTGATATAGTATTTTGCGCCAAGTTTCGTTAAAAGTGTTTCCGCATCAAAGAGAAATTTGACCCAGTCCACTTTCCTTTCATAATCCTTCATGTGATTCAGCTTGCCCACCTTCCAGAAATTCACATACGGATGCGACATACGGATGACCTCAAGCGCCTGGTCGGGGTTGATTACCGGTTCAAGGCTGACCCATGTAAAAATACCTTCCTTATAAGCGGTTTTCAAAACGTTCAGCCGGTCCTCTATGGTCGAGGCGTTCGGCTCCCATTCTTTGCGTGTAGCATCATCCGCGAAGCAGAGGGTAATGCCCAGTTGCGTGCAGGCAGTCTTCATCAGCCCCAGGTCTTCCAGGATCAGATCGGCGCATCCTTTGGTGAGCACCTGGTTGTTCAACCCATGTCTCGAAACAATTTCAAGGGCCTGCCGAGTCAACCGTTCGCTTCGTTCGAGCGGCTGGTAAGGATCGCTTAGAAAACAAAACAGTATGGAGCGGGAATCACCTTGCAAACGCCGGACATCTTTTTCAAGGAGTCTCAAAATATCTTTTCGCGGTTCAGCCTCTGCATGCCATTTTTCTCCGGTTGTCCGCATGCAAGCGGGTGCATAGCAATAACGGCAGCCATGCGTGCATCCGCGATAAAGATTGCACGCCAATTCTGAGTATTCCCGAGCTCTTCCTCTTGGCTCATAAACAACATTCATGAAAGGCCTCCTTTTAAAAAACAAACCCTTTCAACTTTCGGTTTTTTCCATGCGTCATAGGAAACATGCAAATTTTGTTTCGGCAACTTTTTGCCTTTTATTAGTAATTCCAAACCATTTCTTGCATGGCTCGCTAGCATGCCATTCTGCAAGGCAAAAAGATAAACATCTTTATTTGTTGCTAATTGTCGCCCAAGCACTGCTGCTTCAAGTTCCTTTTCAAAAACCGAAATTTTGCTCGGCTTGTCGTATTCCAGAAATAATGAAGGCTGCCACGGGTCAATCCCATCCTTGTCGATGTCGAAGTTGGCATCGCCGCCATGTTTCCAGGCTACTTTTAAAAATTTGTCGATACCAAGAGGATGCCCCGAGCCAAATACAAGACCGTATACGTTTGACCCCTTGCGGATTGAAAATGATCCAAGATAATACTCAAGCCTATCAGGAATCCACCGTCTATATGATTCTGCCACGATGCGGTGCACATTGGTACCATTCATCCTTGAAAAATCCTCGTCCGTTACGGGGACACAATCCTGAATTTCCGGTAGCGTTCTGAAGCGGTTGATCATGGCCGAGGAAATGAAAAAAATGAAATCCGTTTTGGGGAGTCTTACAATGGCCTGAAATATAGCTTTTGTAATTTGCTTCACACCATTTTGATCAAGAAACAACAAGTTCCCCACTCTGCCATGCATGTGGGGTTCCCATTGCTCAAAAGCAGTATGAAAATCATTATTCATCGTGGCGAATACAACCTGCGGCAAGGAAACCCTTTGCTCGTCAACATACAATGATAAGCTTTTATATTTATCTGAAGTCTTTTCATTAAAATATGCTTTGATAACTTTCGAGTGCTGCTTTCCACTCTGAATCACATTGCGGATTTCATCGCATGTAATAGCAGGACTTCCGGGATTTTCGTCTACATCGAACCCAGGTCCGGCAAAAAAATCGAAAACCTGTATAATATCCAAAGCCGATGCATTAATAAATACCGGTAGCCACTCGCGCAAATACTCCCGATAAAGTTCCAGCTTATCTCGTGTCCCTTCGTCAAACGGTTTCTGGTGTAAGTTGCGAACAGGCATGCTATTGTTCCAGTTATGGGTGAAGACACCGATGACCCGCAGTCAAATTTACTCTCGATATTTCTATGTCGGTTTTCTCAGTCGTCTTTCCCTCCGCCGTCCATCTCTCGGCCCATGCGGTATTTGATGTCATAGTTGATGATGAAATCCAGTTCCTCGTCGGTAAAGCCGTAATATTTCGCAAGGACCTGATCTATCTGGTCGATAATGGGTTTAGAAAATTTTGGATAAAATTCATCATATACTACTTTTCCGGTAGTCTTGTATTGACACTCCTTGCGAATTTTATGTCGCTTAAAATCTGTCATAAGTTCATCTGTCAGTTCGATGAGTCTGGTTTTTAAAGTTTCCGGCATGCGATCAGTTCTGAGCGGAAAGGTTTCAATCTCGCGCATATTCAAATGGCGGCAATCTGAAAGTATCAGAAACCACCAGTAGAAAAGAGAGCTGTTGAGTATCGCCACAACCATATAGGCTTCATTTTTATTTGGCAATAATAACCCCTTTACCTGAGTAGATATCTGCTCGCCATCACGCTCATTCCAAAAATATGGCACGAATACCATCGATCGAACCCAATACTGCGGAGCGTTATGAAAATAAGCCCACGATCCATTCATATTGCTGGCCAAGTTCATTTCTTTTAGTGGCTTTAAACTCGAAATTTTTTCCTTGATCAGTTTTGCAGTTGGGTGTCCGATTTTAGGAATTGCGCCGGTCATCAATTGAGCTGATATCTCTGAAAAAGATAAGTCTTCAAACAATTGAGAGCGAATTTCCGAATACCATCGATTATATGTTGTTGAATAAATCGGATTGTTCTGAACAAGGCCCTTCTGCGAAATGAAAACTGTGGCTCTAATGTGTTCTAATCCGTCAAAAAGTCTAGCGGGGCGATCATCAAAATTGGCAAACCAAGCTCTCCTGCTTTGTCCAATACATATCTGTTGGAGTGGGGCCATCCTGTTAGTGCAGACAATGGGCAGTTGAACAATCATTCCCATGCAGCCTTTTTGCCGTAATATTTCAAAGCAACGTTCAATAACGTAAGCATAAAGGTTTCCGCATTTTTTGGTCTTGTACCCATTTATCGTGTATTGTTTTTTAATCTTGATATACTCAACATAAGGAGGATTCCCGATAATTACATCAAACCCGCCGCTTTGCATGATTCCGTAAAACTCCACGAACCATTGGAAGGGCTGGTGGGATTTGAGCCATTTGTCATACGTATCCCCCTCACCCTTTGTCCCTCTTCCAGAGGGCGCGGGAAGTTTCACCCCATACTCTCCGGCCAGATGGCGGTTGAGTTCATCATTAAGAATCTTGAGTCGCTCGTGCAAGGTCTGTTTTGCACCGGAGAAATCTTTAGGGTCCATGTCCAGATCGGTCTGCATGCGGCGAAACTGCTTGAAAGCGCGGTCCGCCAGTTCGACCTGCTCCTCGTAACGGTCGAATTCACTTTGGGTTTCTCCCAGCATCAGCTTGTACTGGGCCTGTTTCCCACTGGGATTTTCCTTGAAGACCTTGCGCACTTCGTCCGCCGTAGCATACCCCACCAGGGTATTGCCGGCCCGGATGTTGAAATCGATGTCAGGCAGGGGTTCGATGCCGAAGTTGTATTTATTCGGATCAGGCTCCACCTGGGCCACCAGTTTGAGAAAAAGCCGCAGCTTGCAGATTTCCACGGCCTCTTCCATGATATCCACACCGAAAAGATTGTTCAGTATGATGTTCTTGAAAATATAGTAGCGGCGATTGGGATGGTCATCCACCTGTCTCAGGATCTTTCGAAAGTCGGAGAATTTCTCGGTCCGGTGTTTTTCGTTGGACCGGTCAAGATCTTCCACAAAGGCCGCCATCCTGTCCAGACAGGCCTCATAAAGCGGCTCCAGGATATTGAGGGCGGCAAACAAAAAGGCCCCCGAGCCGCAGGTGGGATCGAGGATGGTGATACCATTTTGGTATTTTTCATTGGATTTTTCCGGAATATGGCCGTTGATGGTGTGCCAGAAGGCCCGCAGCAGATCCGGCCCTTCGCAATTTTCAATCACGTCCTGGGCGAACTGACGGATGTCCAGATTCAGGGTGATCAGGTCATTAATCTCCTGAACTTCGCCGCTTTGAAGTTTTTCCCTGATTTCAAGACACCGGTTTCGCCGGTAAACGTACTCCCGCCAGGTTTCGGTCACCAGCCGGACGGGGTCATTGGCCGGAGCCTGTTGCAGATTGTAACGATTGTCAAACATTCGGGCCTTGGGATCGTGCATGCCGGTCTGGACAAAATCGGGCAGCACACTGCCGTCATCTCTTATAACGCCGTGTTTAACCGCGGGGTAAAGGTAGCGGTCAGGATCGGCTGAAAGGAGGCTCCAGACTGTCGGCCCGCCGGGATTTTCAAACGCAACCTTGCACCTGAACCGGGCCGCGTCGAACAGAAAGGGAATCACCGTGTTCTTGCTGATGTATTCGGTGATGTCCTCCTTTGTATAATAAGCCCCCATCTGCTTCTGGTTAATGTACTTTTCAAAGATATAGCCAAGGACGTCGGGATTGATTTCATTGTCGGCCCGCAAAGGCCGTTCGTCGAGATGCCACTGGTATTGGTCAAAATAGTCAAAGATCTGTTCAAAGGCCTCATCCGGTATCCGTATATTGGAATATCGCTTTTCCACCGGGTGTTTTTCAAAAAATCCGCCGTCAAAATAAGGGATTTTACCGAGCAGTTTTTCGAGTTCAGGGGTGCGTGCCTTTCCGCCAAGCCCTTCGTGGAAGAGACGCAATAAAAAGAAGCGGTAAAAAGAATAAAAACGGTCCCGACCGTATTCGCGGCGCATTCGGATAAGTCGGTTGCGGAGATAATCCGGGTCGCCGTCCAGAAAGCCTTTGCGCTGGATAAAATAGACAAACATCAGGCGATTGAGCATGACCGAAGCATACCATTCGTGATCCGTTTTTTCGGTAATACCCGTAACAAACTTAAGAAACTCGGCGTGTTCCTTCTTGAACCGGTCATAAAAACGTTTGGTGACCCGCTCCACATCAAACCCGGTCCTGGCGCAACGGGTGACATCAAGCAGGGTGAGGGTTTCTTCCTCTTCCAGGGAAAAGGCAATGGCCTGAAGTTTCTGAATAAGGGCGTCTCCAGGCTGGGTTTTGTGAAAAGTATGCTCCCGGCAGGCAATGGGTTTGCCCGGCTCCCGCTTAACCCACTGCCAGACCTGGGTGGTTTGATTCGCATCAATAAAAACGATGAGATGTTCGTGGGCGGTTTTGGCTGCCTGGTGTTCGATTTTTCGCCGCATGGCATAATTGGGCAGCCGCTCACCCGAAGGCGTGGGACATAGGTAAGCGACCATGCCGCGTTTTTGCGCAAAGGCCTGGAGACAGATCGTCCGGCTGTCAAGGATAATATCCAGCCGGGCATCGTAATGGTCCCAGCCGAGTTCCTCTATAAATAGAAGACGGAAATCGAAGGCCTTGAGCAATTGCCGGATGCGGGCGGTATTCAGTTCCATTGTCAACTCCCACTTCCAAGAACGTTGGAAGCCGTCAGACCCATCGAACAGATGATTCGTGGTTCACGGTCCTCTTGTTCATCCTCGTGGATGATGCAAAGCCGGCTTTCCGACCGAAGCAGGAGCACCAAATCCGCAAGTTGCCGATCGCTGATGCCTGCCTTGAGCTGGCGGTTCAGGGTATCAATAGCCACAGGTCTTAGGGGGAAGCGATAGATTTCATCAAGTGCTTTATTAAGTTCGCTAAAAGTGGATTCAAAAATGGTGTCTTCCCACTCTTGGATGTAATGTTTCAGGCGTTCATAAGTGCGGAAGCGGGCACCGCGAGGGCTTCCGAGCTGACCACCGATTCGTTTTTCCTCCCGGACAATGTGCTCGACACCGGCACGGACCAGTTCGTGGTGCTTGTCCTGTCGAGTAAGGGGGGGTGTATCGGGCTCGCAGGCAGCGGCACGGAGGATTTCGATCTGAGATTCTGTGATGCTCTTTCCTGCCTGGTTCACATAAGCCAAGGCATCGTTACCGTCGGCCGTACGCATATAAACCAGAACGCCTTTAGGCCTGTCGGGCAGTGTTATATGAGCTCGGGTGGCATAGACAACATCAGGCAGCCTTTCGATCTGACGCCGCAACTCGGGATCCCGGTCGATTGCGTTCTTCCAGATCTGATAGGCCTGCGATGCAAGGTCAACATCGGCATCATCGTCGCTGTCCATGATTCCGGATCTCTCGGTGAAAAGATCGCGGACGACCTGCTCAGCGCTCTGATCCTCGAAAAATGCCTCATCACTGCCTACGACTTCAGCGTTTTCGCGCAATCTGTTTCGAACGCGGCTGCGAAGCCGGATAATCCGCTCCACGCCTTCGGCAGTAAAAAATGAGTAGCAAAGGATTTCCTCTGCAGTCTGGCCGATACGGTCCACGCGGCCGGCTCTCTGAATGAGCCTGATAATGGCCCAGGGGAGATCGTAATTCACCACGATGGCGCAATCCTGTAAGTTTTGTCCTTCGGACAGAACATCCGTGGCGATAAGAACGCGCAGTTCATCTTCCGGGCGGATACGGTCTTGTTTCTTGTTGCTGACAGGACTGAAGCGCCAGGCAAGGACTGTTGGATTTGCACTGTCGCCGCATACACCGGAAAGTTTGTTAAATCCATGGAGGCGCAATTGGGCTTCTAGATAGCGGACGGTATCGGCGAACTGGGTAAAGACCAGCACCTTATCAGAAGGATGCTTTTCGGATAGCAGGTTGACAAGTGCCGCCAGCTTGGAATCGCGGCTCGGATTCCAGTCGCCGTTGGTCTCCAGAATGCCTATCAGTTTAAGGGCATCGGCGCGTAGGTCTCTGGCAAGCTTTTTTATAAAAAGGTTCGATCGCAGCCATTTGAAACGCCGTTTGTATTTCCTACCGTATAGCTCATAGATTTCCGCGGCCCGCTTACGAAGTTCGGCCTCGGTATGAAAGTTTTCATTTTCAGGAGAGCGTTCATTATTGATGTTTTCATTCTCAAACAGCTCTTCGGTCGTCTGTTCCCTGTCTTCATCGGTAAAACGCGTATCGAGCATTTCCGCATCCTGAGAACCGATGGGAAGCGGCATATTGTTTTCGATGGCATGCAGGAAGATAAAGTTGCGCAGGACATGACGCTCCACGGATTGAATGAAGGCCATGCCGGAGCTTTCTAAACGTTTAAAGAGATTGGTACGGCAGAATCCCATCAGGCGCTTTCCGGCTCGGGAAAGGTCCTGAAGCTGCCGCTGTTCTGCCGGAGTGGGCGGATGATCCGGGTCTGGGGCAATGTAGTTGCCTATACCGTATCGGGGAAGCGCCAGATCATTGATGGTATCCACAACCTGATCCGAATAAAGTCTGGCATATTGATCATCAGGGTCCTGGTCATTTATCTTAAACCGGACGGTTCGTGGTGTTCGCCCGGGGAAATAGGAACGGGTACCGTCCGGAAATTCCAGATAACGGCGATGGTTGCTTTCATCAATTTTAGCATAATTTTCCTGGATGAAGGAACGGGTGCGCCGGACGAGATAAAGCCGCATCAAATCGCGCCAGTCATCGGGATGTATGCTGTTTTCAAAGGCAGCCAAGGTCCTCGGCGAGCACTGGTGCCTCTTTAAGAATTCGGTTTCAGATATGCCTCGAAGATACTGTTCCGGGCGAATGCCGATATCGAGATCTTCCTCCACGAACAAGCGCAACTGATTCGACAGATCAAGGTAGGTTTTGTTATAGGGCGTCGCGGTCAGCAGGATGACCCGACTGTCGTTTTCCTTAATATATTCCTGTACAGCGCGGTAGGTGCGACCCTCTCGGTTGCGAAGGTTGTGACTTTCATCGATGACCACAAGCTGGTATCGTCGCTCATCGGGCAGATCCCTGATAACTCGGCTGATTGAGAGAACCTTCCCTCGTAAACCGTATTGCTGGCGGTAGTCTTCCCACATGGGCACGAGGTTTTTGGGGCAAATAATCAGTGACCGCATCCCGTAATCGTCTTCAAAAATACGGGCCAAAGCGGTTGCCATTAATGTTTTTCCCAAACCGACTACGTCACCGATAAGAACGCCACTTCTCTTATTAACGTGATGAGCGGCTATCCTGACTGCTGCTTCCTGAAACTCTAAAAGGTGCTCCTGGAGTTCGCGAGGAATACGAAACTCCGACAGCCCGGCACGAGCTTCCTCAGCCAGATGATAGGCCATCTTGATATAAATATGGTAAGGCGGAATCAGTTCCTCGCGTGCCCAGCTCTCTAAAATTATCTGGATGAGTTCTTTTGAAATATCGATGCAAAAACGGTCATTCCAGCGATTCTCGAACCATTGAGAAAGCTTTTGAGTGGCATCGCAGTCCAGAACATCTATATTCAGCTCACCTTGACCCACCAGACCTGCCATGGTGAGATTGCTGCTGCCGAGATAGCCAATTATTGGGTTAATGGGGTCGGACCGAAATAAGAGATAAAGTTTCGCGTGAAGAGGGTGTCGTAGAAACAATTTGGCGATGACCTTTTTTTCTTTGAGCCTTTGGGCCAAACGGCGCAAACCCGCTTCATCTTCATTGTTGGGAGCCCCAAAGGTCAACTGGCGACGAAATTCCTCTGCAAGATGCTTCTTGAGCCGAATGGCGGATTGGTTATCCATACCCTGGTCTTTGGATATTAGGCTCAAAACTTCACGTAACTGATCCTGGGGAGGCTTCTGCATACCTACCAGAAGTCTGCAAGTGCCCTCCGCCTCCGACCAGTGCTGGATATGGTTGTCAAGCTCCTTCCATCCCCGGAGATTGAAATAGCCCACACAGAAGTCAGCCCTGTCAGAAAGACTCAAAGCACATTGAAGCGCCGGAAGAAGGGATCGATCGATGTTATCAAAGACTTGAGGCATTCATGGGCTCCTGTTCAAGCTTACCATTTCAAGGATCGGCATTTATAAGGGCAATGAAAGCGGTATACGTCTATATATATTCAGTTATTCCTTTCTTTTAACAGTGGGTCAAATGGATATCCAAAATTTATAATGTCGATTTTCTTGCCCTTGATCAAAACGCCTAGAAATTATTGCATAAATTTATGAAAAAATCCAATACGTTTTATAAAATCTATTTGAATCTTTATTCGTTTATACTCAAACAGAATATAAGGAATAGTAAAAAACATGCCGGAGGAGGGTTTCTTCATGCAGAAAGTTTCTTGAAATCAAATATTGATATTCACCCAATGGATTAGACCGACATTATCAGGGCAAATGATTCTGCGTATCGGATCATCATAGGAAGTGATCGTTTCTGATATCCATCTATCACCCCAAGATATCAGCCAGCCTAAAAACCTTCGATATGTCTGAGTGTGCCACGAGCGCACTTTAAATATAGAAGTGTGCGTAACTGCACAAAAGATGAGGGTAGGCCCCTCGGGACCGGCTTGCAGGAGCAGGCTTCAAACCACCTTAAGCTGCATAGGTAAAGAGCCTTTGTGGTGAGCGTTAAGGAAAAGGCATGGCAGAAGACCGTGTCAGGTAAGGATCAAGGAGATGAGCAACAGCGAACCATTGAGGAGGTGTCGAAAAATCTGGGATGGCGTCAAAACTGGAGTACTTGGAGATCTCCAGGACAAGCTCAGAGGGAGCCTGTTTATTGTCTGGGCGGCGTCCGGCATAGAGATGGCATGAACTTGATCCAGGCTTTTGCGTGGAACGTGGGAACCTGTCGTCTCGATGTTAAGGGAGAAACGCAAGTGGAGGCCCCACAAGTGTGAGAGCTCCGACGCGAGACACGGGGGCGGAACAACCCGTAGTAGTGATGAAGTCTGTGTAATGCAGATGGAGCGAAGGGGTTGTGCTGTCTGGTTTTAGTGATACGGTCAACCATGATAGCCGGATGTTACGATCAATTGACAGGGATCAATAAAAATTCGGATGAACAGCCGATTCCTACTCTTGCTCATCCGAAGCAGGAGGTGGAGCTTTCTTTTTTTCTTTCTTTTCCTTCTTTGCGGGAGCACCCTTGGCGATCTTTGCCGATGGCTTATCAGGGGTGTTCTTTTCGGCAGCCAGTTTTTCTGTTTTGGTTTGGACTTTATCAGCGTTTAACTTCTCCTGGGCGGCAATACAGGCCAGGCGGTAATTTGCTTTGCGGATGTCGGCCATCATTTTTTTGATAAAGCTGTCGCGTTTAATCGCGATGGCATCCAAACCTTTCTCTTTGAGAGAAGACATACGGGTTACAAGTTTATCACCGGCGACTTTCTTATGACCTTCTAAAAGTCCCTTTCTTTTGAGACTCATAGTAAATTTTCCTCCTACTTCATAGTATAAGCTTTTTTACATATCGAGAACAACATTCCACTATAAATCGTAGCGGCTGTCAAATAGAATATAGTAAAAAGAGGGACGCAGTTTAGTTTTGCAGTTTACAGCTTTTTATTGCTAAGCGGTACGCCCCCAGGTTTCTAACAATTCATACTCGTAAAAAAAACTCCATGTAGAAACTGATCGTTTAAGATATCTCTTCAAACCTTTAGGATATCAGCCGGCCTCATAACCTTCGATATGTCTGTCTAATTTTTTTTTCAACAGCTCTTGTTGTGTTTTAGGGCTGATTAATGGCAAATTCGTCAGTACCGATGAGTTCCGTATTAAAAACAAAGGGAACATCAAAGACATGAGAGCCCTTTCCGGCAGCTCTCATTCTTTGAGAAAAAGCTTGACCCATAATTCGATTTAGTAAATAAAACACCCCCATCCCTGAAATACTTAAGATTGCCGAGGCGTGTTATTTTGTCTGATTTAATCAAAAAATACTGGTTTCTCATCGGTCTTTTTCTTGTTTTTGTT